>JAYWGI010000242.1:0-2319 GCA_043779025.1 Myxococcales bacterium | reverse complement strand
TCTTCGGCGTCCACCGCAGTGCCCGGAGGGAAGTAAGGCGGCGTGCCCGTGATGAGATCAAAGCCCTCGGGCGCGTTCTCTCTCAGCACAGCCAAGCTCGGCTCAGAGCGCAGATCGCCGTGGTGCACTGCCACGCGACGGCCAAACGCGTTGCGCGCCACATTGCGCGTCAGCAGCTCGAACGACATCGCTTGGGCCTCCACCCCCACCAAGTGCGCTTCGGGGAAGGTCCATGCAAGATGCAACAACACCGAACCCAAGCCACAGCCCAAATCGAGCACGCGCTTTGCATGGGGCACGGCCTGCGCGGCCACGTAGGCGGTTGCCATGTCGTCGATGGAAAACCGATGCCCCTTGGCGCGCTGAAATACCCGCACATCGCGGGTCAGCAGATCGTCGGTCAGCGGGCCAAGGTCCACACTCACGGCAGAGGGGCACCACTCAGAATCCAGGCCTCGACAAGCGACAGCGACGCCGCGTCGACGCCGCCCGCGGGCATCTGCGGATACCCTGCGCCCCTCATGCGCAAAAGCAATTCGCTCTGCATATTCCCTGGCAGAACCAACGCGGGTGCGGAGGGCCGCGCGCCCAGCAGGCGTGCTGCATTACCTGTGTCGTCGCATCGAAGCAGCGCCAAGTTGCCGGCGTAGCCGGGCCCCGCGCCGTGACAGCTCGCGCACCGCTTGTCGATGACCTCGCGCTCGATGCGCGCGAAGGCTGAGGTCTTGGCTGCAAGCGTCGTGCAGCGCGCGACCTCCTCTGGGGATGCGGGCGCAGGCGTGTAGGGCAAGGTGGTGAGCGGCAGGCCGTTGCCGCCCGCCGCCGAGTAGCTCACGCGGAGAAGTGCGTGATTCTTGTCGTCGGTGATGAAGAGCGCGCCGTCGCTCGCGACCAGCACATCCACGGGCGAACCGGTGGGCGCGCCCGTGGCCGCATTGGCCTCCCAACCGCGGATGATGTCCCGCGGCTCGCCAATGCCCGGCGTGCCATCGGCACTCACGGGCACCATGGCCAGGCGGTGCCCATGGGCGCGGTAGCCGTGGTAAGCCACGACCAACTGTCCGGCGTACGCATCTGGGAACATGCGGCGCGACGCACTTGCGGCGCCCGGATAGTACGCCATGCCGAGCGGGGCGGCGTGGCCCGGCAACAGCTGTGTGGGCGCGCGGTAAAGCGTGCAGTCTGCAGTTGGATATTCGGGGTTCGGAACATTGTTGTCGTAGCAATAGGGGAAGCCATAGTGCGCGCCCTCACGAATCACATTGAGCTCCTCGTGCGGCAGGTCAACCTCTTGCTCACGCAGCTGCGGCGCCTTGCCGTCGATGGCGTCGCGGCTGTTTTCCGCCTGCAAAAGGACACCTGAAACAGGGTGACTCGCCAAGGCCATCGAGTTGCGCAGGCCGCGGGCGATGGTCACGCCCATGTCGGCTGTGCGCGTCGCGCCGCGCAGCGTGTACTTCCGAATGGCCGCACGCGGTATGGGCAGCGACTCCTCGAAGCAAGGGCTCGCGAAGCTACCGCCCTGCTCACACACGTCGCTTGCGGAGCCCATGTTCACGTACATCAAATCCGGGTTCAGTGCGTCGAACACAAAGTGCGTCAGCGGATGCCGGCCATCCTTGGGCCGGCCCGCCATGACGATGGTGAGGCGCGGAGGGCCCGCGCCCGTGGCGGTGCTCACGGTAGCCGGATCGAAGCGAAAGATATTCGACGGCGTGCCCACGTAGACCAATCCGTCCCTAGGGTTCACGCGGATGCCGCTGGGCTTGTCGATAAGCGACAACACACGGTTGGCTACATACGCGCCACCTGTGTTTTTGCGAAAGCGCCATACCGACCCGGCGTTGTCGGCCCAGCCGCCCATGTCGGCCACGTAGATGTCGCCATTGGGCAGCTGCGTAAGGCCGCGCGGGAATTTCATTGCAGAATACACCAGCCCTACACACACGCCAGGCGGCGTCTCGACGTCGATGCGCGGCAGGCCGTCGCAGGTTCCGCGCGGCGTGTATCCGGCCAGCGCATCAGCCTCGCCCGCGCCTTCGACCTCCTCGCCTTCAGACGCCGCATTGCGCGCCGCGCATGCCCACAGCGAGAGCCCAGCAAGCAGCGTGAAGGCCAGACGCGTGCCAGAAACCGAGCGGCTCATTTGTGGCTCCCGTGCTGTGAATCACCATGCGCATGGCTTGGATGACTGTGAGGATGACCGTGCTCGTGGGCGTGTCTATGCGCCCTGTCGCTGGCCACCAAGTGCAGCTCACCGTGGCTCACACCGCGCGTGGCGCTCATGCGATCGGCCGCGCGCTGAAGCGTACCGGCGTC
>JAYWGI010000241.1:0-6278 GCA_043779025.1 Myxococcales bacterium | reverse complement strand
CTGAGCATGCCAACCCCATGGGCACGTTCCATGGCGGCGTATTGCTCAGCTTGGCTGACAGCGCGATGGGATTTGCGATGGGCACCACGCTTGGCGAGAACGAAACGTTTGGCTCGATGGAGATCAAATCGAACCTGTTCAAGCCCGTCTACAAAGGAGAGCTCACGGCCATTGCCACCATGGTGAAGCGCACCAAACGCGTGGGCTACTTGGAGTGCGAGGTGCGTGACGAGGGCGGCTCGCTGGTGGCCAAAGTGTCGTCCACGTGCATGGTGACCCCCGCGAGCGAGAGATGATGCCTAGGCGCGCGTGGGCATTCGAGCGGTCCTTTGCTTCGCTCAGGATGACAATGGTGGTTGGAGGGATCTGTCTCTCAAAGCGCGTACAGGCGGAACCTGCGCGCGCGGACATGCGCATCACCGTGCCCGTCACGCTGGGAATGGGAGCTCTGTGGCTGGGGTCCGAGCTTGCGAAGGGATCTCTGGCGCCCAACGAATGCAGATGGTGCGAGCCCGGCTCGCTGGACGCCAGCGTCTCTCGCGCGCTGTGGGCAGGTGGAGGCACGCACGCCGAAGTCGCCGCACCTACGACTGATGTTCTCGCCTTTGGCGTCGTGCCCGCTCTCATGCTGGGCTCGACACTCGTGCGTGACGCGCGTGTTTCCGAACGTGGATACACCGACGCGGTCGTGGTCCTTGAGGCGGGTATGGCAGCGGCGCTTCTCAACCAAGGAACCAAGTTTTTGGTCGGCCGCGAGCGCCCGTTTGTGCATGCTCTCGGCGCCGCCGACAAGCAAAATACCCACTCACCAAGCGACAACAACCTGTCCTTCTACTCGGGCCACACCAGCTTTACGTTTGCGCTCGCCGCCAGTGCAACCACCGTCGCTGCCATGCGGGACTCCAAACTCGCGCCGTGGATCGCCGGTGTAGGCGGCAGCCTCGCGCTGGCCACCGGCGTCGGCCGCATCGTGGCGGGCAAGCATTACGCAAGCGATGTCGCTGTGGGCGCTGTGACGGCAACCCTGGTCGGCGTAGCGGTGCCGCTTCTGCTGCACGGCCGCGATGGCAGCACGAGTTTACAGCCGTCCGTTTCCTCCGGCGGCGGCGCTCTGAGCTATGGCGGGACGTGGTAGCGAGCGTCGGTGTGCATACTACATGCACTTGGTGACCACGGCGCCCGTGGCCTTCGAGCCACTGGCGCCGTGGTCACCAAGTGGTGAGCAAGTCAGTGGACTGCACGGCTGTGAACGTGCGTTCACGCGTCGTGTCTGCGTGCGTTCACACTTTTCCTTCGTGTCTCTCGCTCAAGGTGCGCACCACATCGGATAGGCGCAGGCCCCGGCTTTGCAGCATCACCATCAGATGGAACATCAAGTCGGCGCTCTCGCCCAAAAGCTCAGCGTCGCCCTGCATCACGGCTGCGAGCGCCACCTCTACGCCCTCTTCCCCGATCTTTTGAGCGACACGGCGTGGGCCCTCCGCCACAAGCTTGCGCGTGTAGCTCGCAGCATCATCACTCGCCAATCGCGCCGCGATGACCTGCTCAAGCTGCACCAAGAATGCGTGAGAGCCCACGGCTGCAGTCTGCATGGGTGAGACTACGTCGGCGACCGCGTCAAAGCAGCTCCGCGTACCCGTATGGCAGGTCGGGCCGTGTGCACGCGCAACGATCAAAATCGCATCCTGGTCGCAATCTGTGTGCGCATGCACGAGCTCAAGCACATGGCCCGAGCTCTCGCCCTTGGTCCAAAGGCGTTGCTTGCTCCGGCTCCAAAAGGTGACGCGCTGATGCGCGAGCGTGAGTTCCAATGCCTCGCGTGTCATGTAGCCCGTCATGAGCACCGTGCCATCGGCCGCGTCTTGCACGATGGCGGGGAGAATGCCTCCTTGCCCCTTGTCCCAGTCCAAGCCCTCCGCGCTGCTGATCTTCATGGCCGAATGGCGATGCCCTGCGTGTGCAGGTGGTGTTTGACATCGGCAATACGAAGCACGCCGCGATGAAACACGCTTGCGGCCAGGGCGCCATCTACGTGGGCATGATTAAATACGTCGACAAAGTGCTGCGGCGAACCCGCGCCGCCTGAGGCGATGAGCGGTACCTTGCATAATGCACGCATGTGCTGCAGCTGCGTGATGTCGTAGCCTTTACGAACGCCGTCGCGGGTCATGCAGTTGAGCACCACCTCACCGGCGCCGCGTCGCACGACCTCTTGGATCCAGTCCTCGGTCCTCTTGCCCGACTTGCCCGTGCGCGCGGCGCTGCCTGTGAATTGATGTACAACCCACACATCTCCTGCACGCTTGCTGTCGATGCCTGCGACCACACACTGCGAGCCAAAACGCTCACTCAAACGATTGATGAGCTCCGGGTCCAGCAAAGCCGGCGTGTTCACAGATACCTTCTCGGCGCCTGCGGAGAGCACGCGCTCTGCGTCCTCCACAGAGCGAATGCCGCCCGCCACAGCGAACGGAATGTCGAGCAGTTTGGCTACAGCGCTCACCCATGAGCGATCGACCGTGCGGCCATCGGGGCTGGCGCTGATGTCGTAAAAGACAAGCTCGTCGGCGCCCTCGTCGCGGTAGCGTTGCGCGAGCTCGACGATGTCGCCGACCACTTGGTGATTGGCGAATGCGACGCCTTTAACAACTTTGCCGTCGGTGACGTCTAGGCAGGGGATGATGCGTTTGGCAAGAATGGCGAGAGCTCCTTTTCTAAAACGCGGTGTTCGAGCAACGCTCGTCCGCTGATGGCACCGGCTGCTCCGGTGAGTGACAGTGCGTGCAAATCTGCAGCGTCGCGCACGCCGCCTGAGGCTTGCCACCGGAGCGACGGGAAGCGCTTCACGGCCTCGGTGTAGAGTGCAAAGTTTGGGCCGCTGAGCGCGCCGTCCTTGGCGATGTCTGTGCATAGCGCATGCTTCGCGGTGTGCTCAAAGTGCACCATGGCCTCCCACAAGCTAGTGGACGACTGCTCCAACCAGCCATGCGTACTCACGCACGGCAGCCCGGCCGAATTGACGCGCACATCGAAGGCCAGCACGATGCGCTCGGCGCCGTAGCGGGCCAGCCATGCGAGCACGCGCGCGGGCTCTTTGACGGCCGTGCTCCCGACCACCACGCGCGCGACGCCCAGCGCGAGCAGGGCATCTACGTCGGACTCGGAGCGCACGCCGCCACCGACCTGTAGCTCGAGGCCTAGCGCTGTCGCTCGCGCGGCCAGCGACGCGAGGAGCTTGCGCTGAGCGGAGAAACCGTCCTTGGCGCCGTCCAGGTCCACCACGTGCACCAAGCCCGCGCCCATGGAACGATAGCGCGTGAGGAGCGACTCAGCGGTGACCTCGTAGTGGGTCTCGGCGTCGAAGTCTCCCTGGTACAAACGCACGCAGCGGCCGCCGCGCAAATCAATGGCGGGGATCAACTCAAGAGCTGATTTTTGGCTCATGATCGCGACTCGGGTCCAAGCGACAAAAAGTTCGCAAGCACGCGCGCGCCAGCCTCACCCGATCGCTCGGGGTGGAACTGAACTCCGTGCAGATTCCGCACTTGGATCGCCGCCGAGAACACTTGGCCGTGCACTGCGCTTGCGAGCGTCGCGTCGCCCACAGGCGCCGCAAAACTGTGCACGAAGTAGAAGTGATCGCGCGCGCTCAGCCCCTCAAACAGAGGCGAAGGGCGCAGCATCTCGCAGGTGTTCCAGCCCATGTGAGGCACGCTCAGGCCGGGCGCGACCAAGCGCTCCGCACGGCCCGGAAGCAAGCCCAGGCAGGACACGTCGCCCTCAGCGGACGACTCAAACAATAGCTGCATCCCTAAACAAATGCCCAGCACGGGCGCCTTAAGATCTCGAATCGCGCCGGTGAGACCTAGTGCTTGCAGACGTGCCATTGCATGCACGGCCGCGCCCACGCCCGGCAAAATAACATGGCTCGCCGCCGCGATCTCTAGGGCCTCTGTCGTCACGCGCGCGTCGCAGCCCAATCGTGCAAGTGCATACTGCACGGAAGCCAAGTTGGCGCCGCCCGAATCCACAATCACGACGCGTGCTCCATGCATGCCGGCGCTCATAGCACGCCCTTGCTGCTGGGGATCTCATGTCCCTCTGTGCGAATGGCCATGCGCAGTGCGCGTCCTACGCCCTTGAAGCAAGCCTCCACCATGTGATGTGCGTTCTCACCCTGAACCCGCACATGCAGTGTGGCCGCCATGGCATCAGACAAGCTGCGGAAGAAGTGACTCACAAGTTCGGTGGGCAATTGCCCGACCATTTCACGTGGGAATTTCCCATCAAATGTGGTGTGAGCTCGCCCGGACAAGTCGAGTGAGACATGCGCTTCGGCCTCATCCATCGGGGCCACAAAGCCATAACGTGCGATGCCACGCTTGTCGCCCAAGGCCTCACGCAGCGCTTGCCCCAACGTGAGAGCGCAGTCCTCCACCGTGTGGTGCTCGTCGATGTGCAAATCGCCTGCACACTGCAAGCTCATCGAGAAGCCGCCGTGTTTGGCAATTTGTTCGAGCATATGATCGAAAAAGCCGATGCCTGTGGCTACATGTACGGGCTCGGTGGCGTCCAGGCACACCTCGGCCGTGATACGCGTCTCCTTGGTTGTGCGTTCGACGCGACTGCTCCGAAGCATGCCGAGCAGTTGCCGTGTGGCCTCAGGCCACGAGGTCGCGCTTGTGGGGTCAATGCGAATGCCGCGCAAGCTGAGGTTTTCGGCGAGCTGCATGTCGGTGTCTCTGTCGCCCAAGACGGCGCTTCGGCGCGTGTCCAAATCGGTGCTGGCCAAGTAGTCGGTGAGCAAGCCCGTGCGCGGCTTTCGGCATTCGCAGCCGTCGCTGGGCAAGTGGGGGCAGATGAATACCGCGTCGAAGACCACTCCTTGTGAGCCAAGCAAGGTCATCATGAACGCGTGGCTCTCATCGAAGGCGGCCTTGGGGAAGCTTGGCGTTCCGAGGCCATCCTGGTTGCTCACCATCACGAGGGAAAAGCCTGCTTGCTGCAAGCTGAGGAGCGCGGGGATCACGCCACGCGCCAGCTGAACCTTATGCAGCGCATCGATCTGAAAATCCGCGGGTTCCACAATGATCGTGCCATCGCGATCGATGAACAATACATGTTTCGGGTTCATGCCTGCCTCATGCATTGCAAAAGGTTCTGGTTTTGCTCGGCTGTCCCGACTGTGATTCGAAGGCACCGCTCTAGCCCTGCGCTGCCATTTGAGAAGGCCCGCACTGCGATGCCTGCGCGCGCGCACTCGGCCACGACGCGCTCCGGGCGCGTGTGCCGGAGCAAGTGGAAGTTCGCCTCGCTTGGCCATACTCGCTCCACACCGGGCATGGTGGAGAAGGCGGCAAACTGCACCGTGCGTTCCCGCACCGTGCATGCTGCATCGTGTGCGGCGCGCGCTTGGGCCTCCGGCGTTGCAGCATCGACGGCAACTCCTATGCTGTGTGAGGTGATGCCGTAAGGGAGCCGTATGCGACGCAGCAGCGCGACTACCTCGGGGTGCGCAATCAGCGTGCCTACGCGCGCGCCCGCCAGTCCGCGCGCTTTTGAAAGCGTGCGTAGTACAACCAAGTTGGGGATTGTGGCCATGTGGCGCGCGATGCTCTCTCGTTCGCTGAATTCCAGGTAAGCCTCGTCGACGACCACCAGCCCCGTGCTGGCTACGCGTCCGGCCGTGTCCAAGATGAGAGATTCGGAAGCGCTGCCGCCCGTGGGGTTGTTGGGCGCACAGAAGAAGGTGAGCTTGGTTGCGGGACTGAGTGCACTGTGCACGCGTTCGGCAGGCAGCGAAAAGTCGCTGGCGTTTAGCGGCGCTTGTTGCAACTCGCAGCCTTGTACTGCCGCCGCGTGGGCATACATGCCGAACGTTGGCGGGAACACCAGCACGCGGTCTTTCGATGGTCTGCAAAAGGTGCGGACCAAAAGGTCAATGCCCTCGTCGCTGCCGCGCGACACCAAGACCGTGTCGACCGGCACCCGGTACAGCGCCGCCATCGCATGCTCCGCTGTGCGCGCATACATGTGCGGGTAGTGGTGTAGCCCGGGCTCGATGCCTGCGTAGGCGTTTTCGTTGGCGTGCAAACGAGTAGCGTGCGCGAGCGCGTCTTCGGCCGCATCGTCGAGTACGATCTCTGCGAGCGAAAGAACTTCAGGTCGCGCGAGCGCTCGCGCCCAGCTCGTTGATGAGCTCATGGCAGTGTCTCAGTGTGCAATGCGTCCAATCGGATACTGACGGCGCGCGCGTGTCCGTCAAGGCCCTCGAGCAT
>JAYWGI010000240.1:0-6282 GCA_043779025.1 Myxococcales bacterium | reverse complement strand
CCCTTCGGGCGTGTTTCGTATGTGGCACGCCTTCGGCGCGCACCCACGCCGAGCTTCGCTCGGACGGGGTTCGCTCGTAAGCTTGCGTACCAAAGCGTACGCGGCGCTTCCGTGCGCCCTAGCTATGCGGCGCGGTGCGGCCGATTCGCTCTTTTTGCCATGGGTTTCTCGCGGTATTGCCGCTTGTTGGGTTTGGAGCCGTGCGTTGGCATGCGCGAGCGAAGCGCGCGCATTCTGGGAGAGTGCAGTGTGCAGCCATTCGCACAGCCTGCGTTTCGAGCAAACACGCACAAGCATCCGGCGGAAGAACGCGGCTCTCCACTCACGCGAGTGAGTGGAGAGCCGCGTTCTCTTTCTCCCCGACTTTGCGAGCGATGACAGTCGCGGTGTTGTAGGCGTCCGCGGGGGTCCGGGGGCATGTGCGCCGTGCGTTTGCGATGACCGAAGGTCCGAGCGCGAGTCACAACGCACGGGTCACCGGCGGAGGGAGTAAGCGCGCGTTTCGCGACCACGAGGGCAGTGCGCTAAGGCATCCTGTGGCGTGTCATCGCGACAACGCGCGACGGACCGGAGCGTGTCCCGAGCGGCGAGTAATCGCAAGCGCGGCGTGCATGCTCCCCGGCCTTCGCGGCGCCGGTCCCGCGCTGGAGGAGCGAGCTCCCACCCCGCATCGGTTGCGCCGTTCAGGCGCCCCGTGCGCTCCCGAGTGTGTGGCGGCGGTGCGGGGGCTTGGCGACGTGTTTAGCGCCGCGAAGTGAGCAAGGCAGCGACCGCGGCGAACACAATCGACGGTGCAAGGTGCGTGATCCAAAGGTGCGGCGCATCATGCTCTTGGCAGATCACCGATACGGGGACACCGGCGGCCAAGCAGGCAACGAAGGACTCACTGAAGCGCTTGACCCGTGGCTCCGAGGTGGGCTCGCCCTTGGCGGACCACGCCACAAGGTACAGCGCCGGCGCTGCGAGAAAGGCCAGGAGCGGAAAGCATGTAGGATGCAACGCAACCCACTGCCACGGAGAAACCACCGCGATGACCGCCGCAAGGGCCAGCAGACTGAACGCGACCGCGAGGTTTCGCTCTCCCAGTGCGCCCTGGAGCTCATAGCGTCGTATGGCAAACCAAGCTCCAACAGGGACAATCATCCAGGCAGTGAGCACCACCAGGTTGGGCATACCCAAGGGCAGGCCTGAGGCCGCGCAGATCGCCCAAAAAAGCCCCACACCCAGTGCGCGTGAGGTCCTGCTGTGCAAGAACGCTGTTCGCGTGAGCGAGGGCTCGCGTGCAAGAGCAGCCAGCAACTCCGGGGGGACGGGAGGCCGCGAGTTTGGAAGGCTCATAGGCTCTCCTTGAACGGCACACCTGGACTGGGCATGCCCAAAAGTTCGCGCAAGCGCTGCGTCGCGCGGTGCACGCGTACGCGCAAGGCCGTGGGGGCGATCCCTACGACCCGTGCGGCATCAGGTGCGGAGAGGCCCTCGACACGCATGAGCCAGAGTGCTTCTCGCTGATCAGGCGAAAGCTTACGAAGCTCGTCCATCACGCGCGATGCCTCTTCTCTCGAATCGTGATCGTCCTCCAGCGACCCAGACGTGCTGTCTGGAGCATCGTCCGCGAGTTCATCGAACAATCCAGGCTTTGCGCTGCGTTTGGCATCGATCACCAAGTTGCGTGCGATGATGAGCGCCCACGGAAGCACATGACCGCCTTCGGTAAATCGAGAACGTGCACGATGCATGCGTATAAATGTAGACTGCACAATGTCTTGCGCCAAGGCCTCATCGCCCCGGACGCGCGCGCGAACGAAACGCGTAAGTGGGCCGAGCAAGGCATTGTAGACCTCGGGAAAGGCGCGCTCATCTCCCAGCGCGTAGCGCCTCATGGCGTCATCGGAGCCCGACATTTCACTCAAGATGACGCAAGCATAGCGCCGAAGACCCTCCACGTGGTGCCGAAGGTTGCGCGACGGGCGTTGTGCGGCAAAACGCCTGCGGACGCCAGATCGCGTTGCTCGGTTGCAGCTCACTCCGCGCCACGGGGATTCACACGCGTGCGCGAGATACGTCATGGCAAAAGCCCCCTTGACAAGCGAGTACGCAGGTCCTGCGACCCAAGGCCCCAGTGCCCCTGCGCGATGACCGACCTTGCGTTGTTGTTGCGAAGACGCACCTCAAGCAACGAGTGTTACGGGGATTGGATGCATTCTTTGGGCCACATGAACGCTGCAAGCGCCTGTGCTCGCCCAACCGGCTACCTTTGCAATCCGTTTTCTTGGAGACGTTGGCTCAAAAAGTCCCGCGCCGAAATGGGGCTCATGTCCCGACCAAAGCTCTCAAGTGGGGTGCACAGCGCAGCAAGCACACAATCGGGGCGCGGGTGTGCAAAGAACGGAATCGAGTACCGTGGCGTGTCGCCAGTCGCGGGATTGACGACGCGATGGGTCGTCGAGCGCATGCGGCCTCCCGTGACACGCTGCATCATGTCGCCGGTGTCGACGATGAGGTGCCCGGGCGGCGTTGCGACCTGCGTCCAGTGGCCGTCCCGCCCCAGCAGCTCCAACCCGGCATGGGTGCTCTCGCAAAGCAGCGTGAGCATATTGATGTCTTCATGCGCCGCGGAGCGCTCCGCTCCCGGGGTATAGAGCTCGCGCAGCGGTGGGTAGTGAATCATGCGCAGGATAGAGTTCCCGCCCTCGACCATGTCCGAAAAACTTTGCTCCGGCAGCCCCAAGCCCACAGCGATTGCACGCAGCAATGTAAGCGCGGAAGCGTCGAGCTCGGCGTACAACTCGGTGGCTTTTGAACGGAACACAGCATGAGCGGGCCACGCGTTCTTGCCCGAAGCTCCAAGCTCGGGCAGTTCTCGGCCCACATGCCAAAACTCCTTGAGGTCACCCACGGTTTGGCCCTTGGCGTGCTCTTTTCCTCGGCCCACGTAGCCGCGGTTGCCCATGCTGGATGGCGCAACAGACATGAGTTTCTCGGCTTCGCTTTGCGCGAAAACCTCGTGCATCGCCCCGTACACCTCATGGATGAGATGAGAACCTACGCCGTGGTCAGTAACGGCGCAGAAGCCCAATGTCCCAAGCGAATCCGACAGCGTGCGCACCATCCCCGCACGTGCCTCCGGGCTCCCATGGGTGTAATCCGCAAGTGATACGGTGGGCAGGGACGTGCTCATCTCAACCCTTGTTTGTGTCGCGTTTGACCATGGCCTTCTTGTACATCGCACCTGCTTGGCGCGTCACCATGCTGAGGGGCAACAGCTTTGCGGCCATTGCTGCAGCCTTGTTCTCTACGCCGGGTACCACCACGTCTTTGCGGGCGATCATCCCCTGCAACCCGAGGGCTGCACACTTGTCTACCGGCATGATTCCCAATGAGCCCGTCGACCAGGTGCCGCGCATCCCAGCCTTGTCGATGAGCTCGGTGTCGATCCCGCCCGGGACGTACACGCTCACGCTTACGCCCGTCTCCTTCATCTCAAACCCGAAGCACCTGCCAAACGTCGTGATAAACGCTTTTGTTGCAGAGTACACTGATTGGTAGGGCACAGGCGTGAGACTCGTCAAGCTGGAGACCAGCATGATGCCGCCCTTCATCTGGCGGGCCGTCATCCCTACTCCCAAGTCACGGGACATGCGCACCACCGATCGGACGTTGGTGCTTAGCAATCCGTCGATGCTGCTGTCGCCCTGCGAGGTCACTTCTCCGAAGTACGTCACGCCGGCATTGAGAACCGCCGCGCGCAGGTTGTCTTTGGCAAGCGCGGCACGCACGACCTTGTCTTGGCCTTCGGTGGTCGACAAATCGGCAATCACGGGCTCGATCTCGCAGCCACCCGCGCGAGCCACTTCGGTGGCCAAGTTCTCCAGCGCGTCGCCTCGCCGCGCCACAGCGAGCACGCGCGCCTTGTGGGTGGTAGCAAGCTGTCTCGCCATCTCGCGCCCCAGACCGCTCGATGCGCCCGTGACCAAGACCCAACCGTCTGCAAGATGGAGTTTCGACATGGGCGCGAGCCCTAGCATGAGGCGCCACGACGCAACACTGCGGCGCCCACAAATCGGCACATAAAAAGCCCACCTGAGTCGCACTGACATGGCGACTCAGGTGGGCTCGACGTATGTCGTTCTACTCTTCTACTTCTTGGAGAGCTGTGTGGCGCTGAACGAAGCTCTGACCTTGAGCGCCGACTTAAGCGCGGCTTCGGCCTGTGCGCTTGAGGTTGCAATCTCGCTGCCCAGCACGACCACGCAGGCAGAGCCCGCAACGCCCAACTTGCTTCCGTCTAGGAGGCCACCGCTTGTCGCCAAGTTGGCGGTGGCTTTGACGCTGTCCACGAAAACCTGGCCACGCGCGTCGAGCACGGTGAGCAAGGTGGGCAGGTTGCTCTTGAGCGTGGCCATTAGCGTCGCGAGCTTGCTGGTGTCGGTCTTGATGTCCAGTATTGGCGCTTCGCACTTGGCGGTGGCTTCGACGCTGGCTTTGCAGCTCGCGTCGCACTTCACGTCTACGTCGCAGCCGCCCTCTAGCGTGCCGCCTTCGCAGCTGATTGGCGTGAAATCGGCATCGCACTTGCCCGAGCAACGCACCGAGCCACCTGTGGAGGTGACGTTGCACGCTGCGTCACAGGTGCCGGAGCATTCGCCTTCGCAGCTCGCGGCAACGGCCCCTGGGCGCGTCGTGCAGCTGCCCGTGCAGGAGCCTTTGCAGCTGCCGTCGCTCTGAATGCCGGTGTTGCCGGCTGTTGCGTTGGCTGCACACGTGCCTTGGCAGGTTCCGTCGCAGGTCACGCTTGGCGCGGTCGCTGAGGCCGAGCACTTGCCGCTGCACTTGCCTTCGCATTTGCCGGTGCACTTGATCGAAACGCTCGCAGGGGTGACGTCGCATTTGCCTTTGCACTCTACAATCAATTCGCCACCTTTGCAGACGGGGGGCTTGGCCTTGATGTCACATGCCGCTTTGCCGGAGCACTCCGCGTTGCACGCCGCTTTCGCGTTGACAGAAGCCTCGCAGGTTGGCGCCTTGTAGTTGATGGTGGTGGTCGAACCAGCGAGCGCTGCTTGAATTTTGGTGGCGGCCAGCGTGCACCAGCCGTCGGCAATCTTCTCTTCGGTGGCCCCCGGGCCCTCGACAGCCGCTTGATCGGCCGTGCTCGCGCCCAAGTCGATCGCGATGGATCGGCAGGACTGCGTCACGTCCGCGAGTGCGCCCGAGGCCGCACCGTTGAGATTCCCGGCTGCCTTCACGAACACGTTAAAGTTCCCCTGAAGTGCAGGGTCGGTGACGGTCACTTTGGTAGGATCGGTGCAGCAGAGCGACTGCGTGACACCGGCCGCATTGGTGCAAGCCACAAGGGCCACTGGGCCACCGACGCCGAGTAAGAGCGCGCGCAGGGTACGTGATGTGTTCATGGGATGTTCTTTCCTAGAGATGGTGACTGGCGAGAGTGAAAGGGGGGCAGCGACAGCTGCGCCGGGGCCAGGAAATCGTTAAGTGTGGAGTGGACCGGATTGTACGGGGAGGCGCAAGCCTTCTGCGCGTGAGCCTGCGAAATCTCCTGTTGCGTGCAGACTTCACACCTGCTGAAGAACACTCCGCTATGACAGGGATGTCGCGGTCCTGCCGCTAGGCTCAAGCGAAATCTCAGCAAACAGCGCTTTGGCACGCAGCTTGCTCCCCGGACGAAACATCATGCTTTCTTACGCACCGCTCGCTTTTGTGATGTCCGCAACGATGTGGCCTCGGGCGGCGCACGCGCAAGTCGCTGCCGTGTTGTCCCCGACTTCGGAGGTACGGTGTGAGGCAGGGGAGAACGTGGGCGTCCCAACGCCGGACGCCCAGGTCGCGAGCCGTATTGTCTGCGCCGAGGTGTTGCAGCGGGCGCGCGCGGCGCACCAGGCGGGGCCCATGGTGTACCGGGTGCACCTCGGGCGCTTGGGCACCCGCGTGCTGCTCCGGATTACTGAGTACAAGAATGGCGTGGACGTGTCGGATGAGCGGCAGACTGCGTTAAGCGGCCTGGAAGACGTGAGTTCGGTCGGCCCCACATTGGCCGAATCGTTGGTGAGCAAGCGATCGTTCGACTCGCTTGCGACGACCGAGAACGTCCTGCCCGAAGAGTCTCAAGGGCGGCGCGAGAAGGCTTCGCTGGCGAGCATCGAGCTCGGCTTGGTGGGCACAATGTTCACGGGCGAGCAAGGCAGTCACGCAGCTCCGGGGCTCCGCGGCGCCCTCAGCTACCACATGAATCGCAACTACCTTACCCTTGCGTCGCGCTTTGGC
>JAYWGI010000239.1:0-2338 GCA_043779025.1 Myxococcales bacterium | reverse complement strand
GTCACCAGGTCGCCGCCTTGGTTCACCTCAGCCACGACGCAATCCGCCTTGTGTTCACGGTAGAGGCGCACAACCAGCTGCGCCCACTCGTTGGGGCTATGCTTGCCAGAGTGGTCGGCGAGCACGTAACCGTACCCGTCGGCCCCAAGGCCGGCCACCACGATGCCGGTCTCGTCGGACTCGCTGCCCGTGCTGACAGCTGGGTCGATTGCGACGACGATGCGGCGCAGTTCGCAGGGCAGGGCAGGGATGCGCATGGCGTCGAGCTGGTCGAGCTTCCAGAGGGCGCCTGGCGTATCGGTCAGCAGCTCGCCTTCAAGCTCTTGGCGGCCCAGCCTGGTGCCTTCATACTGGCTCCGGACGGCGTCAAGGAACGAGGGCGCCAGGTTCGCGGCGTTGTCGAAGGTGCTGCCGCGGGTGATGACGGTGTCCTTGCTCGCGATGATTCCCTGCACGAGCTTGGTCGGTCGTGGGGTTGTGGTCACAAGCGTGCGGTTCGCTCCGCAGTTTTTGAGCCGCATGCCGAGGGTGAGCTGGTCCCAGGCGTCGGACTTGCCCCAGGCTGCGAGCTCGTCAGCCCATCCGAAGTGGTGCTGCGGTCCGCGCAGCTGGTCGGGCTCGTCGGCCGAGTAGCTGGTGGCAATGGCACCGTTGGGCCAGGTGATGCGGCGCTTCGAGGGCTCGTACACCGGCCGCCATTTGGGGTGGCTGCAGGCGAGCAAACCAGAGTCACCCTCGACCATGACGTCGCGCACGTCCGCCGCAGTACGCCCAACAAGAGCAATGCGGCACTTGTGGGCCATCGCTAGCCGGTTGATCCATTCAGCGCCCGCACGAGTCTTCCCACTGCCGCGGCCGGCCATAAACATCCACGTACGCCAAGCGCCCGAGGGCGGCAGCTGCGAGTCGCGAGCCCACACGCGCCACGTGTGCAAAAGCTCGAGCGCGTCCGCGTCGCTGAGGGACGCGATGAGCTTGCTCTGCTCAGCGCTTGAGAGCTTCGCCAGCGAGTCGAGACAGTCGCTCAATCAAGGCCTCCTTCGCTTCGTTGGGCGCAGTCACGTCCTCGGTCTGCACGGGCGCATAAATGCCGTTCACCTTGCAAAGCTTGTCAATGGTGCCGAGCCATATCTTGGCAGCTTCGGTGTCGGCGGCGGCCACGTTGGTGGCGTAGCGCGAGAGCATCCACTCGAGACGCTCGTTCACGAGGTGGCGGTAGTCGGCAACGTTCTCGACCTTGGACTCCTCAAGGGCCTTGGACACGATGTTGCGCACATGCTCCTGCGAGCACCCGAGCTCAACGGCGGCGCGTCGCAAGGAGATGCCTGAGCGTCGGTACTCAAGAGCCTTGAAAAGCATGTCGGCACGCTGGGTTTCGTTCTGGTCGCGGACCTTGGTTTTTGCGACCGGCTTTGTATTTCTGTCAATCGCCATATGTCAACGAGCCTCCATGTGGCCACGGAGCGCAAAGCAGACCATGGAGCGGGAGCCGCGTGCGGCCGTTCGCTTGGTTCGCGAGCGTGGCTCGGGAGCCAACGGCTTCAATGAGATCCTGTCCAGTAGATGCCATTCGCCTGCTGCTTCATTCACAAGCAGGTAAGCGCCGTCACCGCACAGCGTTACGGTCCATTCGTTTGGAAGCGAGGTCATGGCGGTATCCCCACTGACCACTCACTGCCCTCGGTTTCGCATCTGCACCGCCCCTCAGGACACCCGACGAAGCAGTCGCCACGGTACGGCTGCGGGGCCTCCCACTCTGCAACCCACGCCTCGTACTTTTCGGCTAGCAGCGCACGAAGCATCTGGTCAATCAGCCACTCCTTGTGGTGCCCGCCGCCAATGCCGCCCCATTGAGAGGCCTGATCAACCGCGGCTTCTACGCGTGATTTGTAAGACACCCTCACGGCTTGCCCCCGGCCAGTATACGAATGGCTGTCTGGGTGTTCGTAATGACGGTGTCATACGTGTCGCCGCCTTTCGGCTTCGTCGCCGCAAGGTGCCTCCGAACGCGCCACTGGCGAACCATGTTTGCGAAGTTGTCAAACAGCACAAGGGCCAGTGCGATGTCGGCCAATCGATCGTGGTTCACAGCTCACCTCCGCAATGTGGACACGCTTTGGGCGCACGCTCGTCTTTAGGCAGCACCGGTTCAGGCTCGGGCAGCTTCAGCTTCTCATCGCCATCAAGCAGCTTCTGCATGTCCAAGAACTCGTCAATGAGCCCAGTGCCCAGTCCCGAAAGCTCGCTGGCTTCGGTGCACAGCTTGGCCCAATCCCAATCGCTTTCGAGCGCAAGGGTGTTGTCAGCGACTCGGAACAC
The DNA here is from genome assembly GCA_043779025.1 of Myxococcales bacterium. GTDB lineage: Bacteria > Myxococcota_A > Polyangia > Polyangiales > Polyangiaceae > JAAFHJ01. Next base: position 19 of record JAYWGI010000239.1, on the reverse strand, counting down.
GCGCAGCTCCTCGTCGCTC
>JAYWGI010000238.1:0-2344 GCA_043779025.1 Myxococcales bacterium | reverse complement strand
GCCCGCGGCCGTCGCGTCTCCCACGCTGTAGACGCGGCCCGATCCTTGCTCTACTGACGCCGCATGCTGCTACTGCTCGCGCTAGCGTTGATCTCGGGCTTCGTAGGGTCGATGCCTGTCGCGGGGCCGGTGGCGGTATTGGTGCTGCGTGCAGCGTTCCGTGGTCGCTCTGAGGCTGCGTTGCAAATTGCTGCTGGCTGTGCGGTTGCCGAGGGCACTTATGGCGCATTCGCCTTCGTTGGCGTGGCCGCGCTCGCGCAGCGATACGCGTGGTTCGGCACCCTTGCAGGTTTTGGTGGCGCATTGGTGTTGGTGCTTGTGGGCAGCGTGCTGGTGTTCAAGAGGCAGCCGCTCGACGCCGCGCCGCCCCAACGGCCCAGCCTCATCCCTGCTGCGGCGGGGCAATGGCTCTTGGGCTTTTCGGCAACAGCGCTCAACCCGACCATCGTGGCCTCATGGACGGCCGTCGTCACGAGCTGGCACGGGATGGGCCTTGTTCACAATGCCGCAGGCTCCGATGCCGTGGTGGTAGGGGTGGGAATCGCGGCTGGCGTCGTCCTCTGGTTCTATGTGTTGACGCGGCTGGTGGCGCGGTATCGCGCGTACGTGACAGAGCGAACGCTTCAGCGCGTGGTGCAGGCTCTTGGCGCCGCCATGGTTGTTGGGGGGATCTGGATGGGAGCTAGCCACCTACGTCACTACCTGCAGTCTGCAGTGTTGCAAGGGAGCAGGTAGCAACATCGATTACGCCCCGCCCGCGCGGGCCAATTCCCTTGCACTTTATGTGTGCTAGCGTCTTCTTTGATGTCACTAACTTGGGACAACGAAGCGAGGTCACCCGCCGCGGCGCTCGATCGATTGATCGCTGGAAATCTTCGCTTTCGAGAGGCACGCGCGACGCCATCGACGCGCGTATGGGATGAGCAGAGGGCGGCAGATTCGCAGCGGCCGTTCGCCATCGTGCTGGGCTGTTCCGATTCGCGCACACCCGTGGAGGTTCTTTTCGATCAGGGGTTTGGTGACCTCTTTGTCGTGCGCATCGCCGGCAACATCGTTGCGCCGTCGGTTGTGGGGTCCATCGAGTTCGCGGCCGACCAGTTCGGCACACGTTTGGTCGTTGTGATGGGACACAGCCGTTGCGGCGCTGTATCGGCCTCGGTACAGGCGGTGCACACGGGCATGGGCCACGAGTCGCGGAACATTCGCTCGATTACGGATCGTATTGTGCCGCACATCGAGGCGCGCGTGCGGTTGGGGGGCGAACCTGACGAAATCATCGCGGACGCGGTCCGAGCCAATGTGCGCGCGTCGGCCGACCACTTGCGGCACAGCAGTCGCATCCTTGAGGAGTTGGTGGTCGCGGGCAGACTTGTCGTCGTAGGCGCCGAGTACGAACTCGCCACGGGCACGGTGCACTTCTTCGACGGCCTTCCGCTGTACGGCACCGTTCCTCCGAAGGCTGCCTCATGATCACGGTCACGATGCTTCGCTATGCTGGCTGCAGCACCTGCACCAAGGCGCTCGCGTGGTTGCGGGCGCAATCCGTGCAGATTGTGGTTCGGGAGATCGTGGAGTTCCCGCCGACGGCCGCCGAGTTGGAGGCCTGGGTGCCGCGGAGCGGCCGCACGCTCCGGCAGTGGCTCAATACGAGCGGCCTTAGCTATCGCGCCTTGGGCAAGGAGCGCATCACCGCAGCAACGGACGCCGAGCTCGTGGCCATGCTTGCAAGCGACGGAAAACTCGTGAAGCGCCCCGTTCTACTTGTTGATTCTCAGGTTGTGGTGGGCTTCGACGTCCGGGCCTACGAGCGCGTACTCGCGAAGACTGCAACCGCGTCGAGAGCTCGCGCGACGCCGACGCGCATTCGTTTTTCTGTGGGCAGCTGCACGCTTGGCGACCTCTTGGTGGCGGCGACCGAACGCGGTGTGTGTGCGATCCTCCTGGGCGACGACCCACAGGCCCTGGTTCAAGCCTTGCATCATCGCTTTCCGAACGCCGATCTCGTCCGTGCTGATTCGTCGTTTGAAGAGCTGCGCGCGCGCGTCGTCGAGCTCGTCGAGAATCCGCGGCGTGCGCACAATATCGCACTCGATATCCAGGGGACTGAGTTTCAGGCAACGGTATGGAAAGCGCTCACACGCATTCGCGCCGGAACCACGATGAGCTATGCGGAGCTGGCTCAGGCCATCGGGCAGCCCTCGGCCAGCCGCGCGGTGGCGGGCGCGTGCGCAGCAAATACGCTCGCCGTTGCAATCCCATGCCACCGTGTGGTGTGCTCCGATGGCGCGCTTTCGGGGTACCGATGGGGCGTGGACCGCAAGCGAGCGCTGCTGGCGCGCGAGAG
>JAYWGI010000237.1:0-6343 GCA_043779025.1 Myxococcales bacterium | reverse complement strand
CCGAACTTGCCGCGCGTGGTTCCGGAGGTTGCATGGCTTGCCTCGAGGCTCGCTGTGCGGAGCGCTTTGGCGAGGACCATGCGGACCTCATCCTTGTCGAAGGGCTTAGTGAGGTAGTCGAACGCTCCGAGCTTGAGCGCACTCACGGCCGTGTCCACGGTGCCGTGTGCCGTCATCATGATCACGGGGATCCCCGAAAATGCCCGCCCCACTTCGGTGAGCAAACCCATGCCATCCAACTTGGGCATGCGGAGATCGGTCAGAATGACATCCACGTGGTTGTCTCGCAGCAGGCTGAGTCCCTGCTCGCCGTCCTCTGCTACCAAAACGTCGTAGCCCTCGCGTCGAAGCTGCGCACTGAGCACCTTTCGCAAGTTGGGTTCGTCGTCGCACAGCAGGATTTGTCTACGCTCGGTCAACATGCGGTTGCCCATGACGCTATCAAAGAATGGGTTGACTGCGGCGCCTCATAAACCTACCGGTCGCCGTGTGGAATTTATGCAAACGTTACAGGTGACGCGCTTCGTGGGTTCAGGCGTGATGCTTCTGGCATTCGCCATGCAGCTCGGGGCCGCACCGGGTGCTCAAGCAACGGCGCCAGTGCCTGGGGCCCCCGAGGGCGACGCCGTCGTGGCCCGCGTAGGCCGAACCGAGGTGCGCCGCTCTGAGCTCGAGTTCCGTATGCGGGCGCTGCCGGCGTTTCAGCGCAATGCGATGGGATTGAGCGCCGTCGAGTTGGGGCGCAAAGTGCTCGAAGAGGGCATTCTATACGACGAAATGCTGGCGCAGGAGGCACGCACCGGCGAGGCCGGCAAAGACCCGCGCACCGCGTGGCAGGTGCGTCGCGCCCAGGCCAACGCGTCGCTCACCGCGCTCAGGGCGCGGCTACCCGCCGTCACCGCAGCCGATGTTGCGGCGTACTACGAAGCGCATCGCATCGACTTCGACACACCAGAGCGTGTCCAATTGTGGCGCCTCCTTGTGGCCGACGAACTCACAGCCCAGAAGACGCTGCGCGGGCTTTCTAAAGACACGGACGCCGATCGTTGGAACCACGTGGTGCTGGATACAAGCATCGATCAAGCGACGCGTATGCGCGGAGGCAATCTGGGGTTTGTGCTGCCTGATGGTCGTTCCAATGAGGCGGGCTTGGTCGTCGATGCTGCGCTTTACAAGGCTGCGCTCACCGTCAAGGACGGGGAGTGGGTTCCGACCCCCGTGCGTGAAGGTGCCAACTGGGCTGTGGTGTGGCGACGAGGCTCGCTTAAGGCTCAGAAGCGAAGTCTGGACGAAGCGCGCGCGCAGATTGCATCTACTTTGCTTAAGGAGCGCGAGGACAGCGGGCGGAAGGCCGAGCTTGCGCGTCTCCGTGCAGAGCGTGGAGTGGAGCTGCACGCCGACCTAGTGGGCTTGGTCACCATCGCGCCCACGTTGTGAGCGTGCGGAGCCACTTGGTCGATGGCCACAACGTAAGCATCTGTAATGCGATGTAGGTATCGACCGACCGTCGCCACGTTGGGCTTGATTGTCTCGCCGAACGTCGTCATTGTGCTGCACATGACGCAGCACGTTATTCGACCTGCGAGCCACTTTCCCACACTTATCGACGAGATTGAACAGGTTGCCATCTCCCTGTGTCAGGCCCTACGTGACCAGGATCATCTGGAGGCGGTCCGGCTCGCAGAGTGGATTGTCAGCGTTCGGCCTGGACATGCGCTCGCGCGGGCAACGCTCGAGGACGCACCTAGCATCAGCGGGACCTTCTCCATTTTTGGCGTGCAGCGGGCACCCAGCATGACCAATGAGCTAAGCGTGAGCGACTTCCTCCTCGAGGAAGACGCGTCTTAACTCCTGGCCGGAATTTTTTGGCGGGCGCGGGGTGACGCGCGCGTCGCTACTTGTTGTGGCGATCGAGCAGCGCACCAAGTCGCGGAATCGCCGACTCGATGTGCTTGGGTGCAGTGCCGCGTAGCTTTTCGTACCCGGTCTTCACCACTGCGCTGTCGGCATCGCGCACCTTCGCATCGGTGATTCCGAGCAGCGCGCCGGATACGCGCGAAGGGTTCGCTGCGAAGTGGGATGAGGCTGTTTTTCCGGCCGCCTGGGCTTCCATGAAAAGCGGATTCAGTGCGGCCACAAACTCGGGCAGCAAGCTGGAGACCACACCGCGCACAAAGCCAGGCTTGGCACCCTTCACCGCGCCTAGAACGGTCTTAATCACGATGCCCGAGAGTCCGCCTTTGTCGCCCACTTCCTCATCGACGAGCTTTACGCAGTCGTCGATAATCTGGTTGCGTTTGGAGGGGTCTTCGATGAGCTCTGATAGACTAGCCATGCGCGGCCTGTAGCACACGACGCATGGCCGCACGACACAGAATCCCCGCGATGGGAGGCAAATGCCTGAGTCGCAACGTGCTGGTCTCATCCCTGTAGACCGCACGCACAGGCACCTCCAAAAGTTTCAGATGGCTCTCGAGCACCCGTGCGATCATGTCGTTGGGGTAACCATAGCGCGGCCACAGCGAGTCCAAATCCAAGCGTTCAGCAGCCCGCCTCGACAGCGCAGTGTAGCCGCATTGGGTGTCCGAAACCCTGCGCCCCACGGCGAGCGATGTGAGTATCGAAAATGTGTGACCCCCCAAAAAGCGTGCACGAGGCATCGCGCGTGCTGTCGTCGGGTCGGCAAAGCGATTGCCTTTTACGTAGTCCGCTTCGCCTTGCATCACCGGGCTAGCCACGCGCCACAAATCGTCCGGGTGCATCTGGCCGTCGCCCGCCATCACCGCGAAGGCATCCTGCGCCGAGCCGCCGAGCCTCATGAGCGCGCGATAGCCGCTGACGATGGCCGCGCCCACGCCGGCGTTGGTTGCGTGTCGCAGCAATGTCACGCGAGGATCTCCTTGGTGGCGCACCACTTGGCTGGTGTCGTCGCCGCTTCCGTCGTCGACAACAATGATATTCCTTACGTAGGAAGGCACATCTCTGAGTGTCCGAGCGATGAGTCGGGCTTCGAGATAGGCTGGTACAACCACGTGGCATTGGGGCGGGTCTGGGCGCATCATTCTTCGCAATTGCAACGGAAGCGTCACACGCTCCGCGCGATTCTGTAGCATTGTTCTCTTCCGGAGCTACGCGAAACCCATGCCCAAAATCGTTGTCATCGAAGACGAAACCGACATTCAAAATGTACTTTCGTTCAACCTGAGTCATCAGGGTCACACTGTGTATTGTGCAAGCACCGGAGCCGACGGCTTACGGCTGGTGCGTGAGCATAAGCCCGATCTCGTGCTGTTGGACCTTATGCTGCCCGACACATCGGGGCTCGACGTTTGTCGCGCCCTCCGTGCCGACGCATCGACGAAGGCCGTGCCGGTTATGATGCTGACTGCGCGCGGCGAGGAAATCGATCGCGTCGTTGGCTTCGAAATCGGTGCCGACGACTATGTGGTCAAGCCGTTTAGCGTGCGCGAGCTCATGTTGCGCGTGCAAGTGCGCCTGCGGCGCGGCACTGCCGAATCGTCGCCCGAGCCCTTTCTGCATTTCGGTGTACTACGCATCGATCGAGCGGCGCACCGCGTTTGGGTAGACAGCGCCGAGACCGAGCTCACGGCCCTTGAATTCAAATTGCTCGTCACGCTCTTCGATCGCAAAAACAGGGTTCAGACACGTAGCGCGCTGCTCGCGGATGTGTGGGGGATTGAGGCCGACATTACGACTCGTACGGTGGACACGCATGTCAAACGCCTGCGTGAAAAGCTCGCAAAAGCAGGAGAGTACGTCGAGACGGTGCGCGGTGTAGGGTACCGATTTACCGAGGAACCCGCGGCCGAATGAGCGTTTGGGGAACCTCGCTCGTTGCCTTCGCTCTTGCCGCCTTAGCGTTTGGCGTCGTGGGCTATGTCTTGGGTCAGCGCTCTGCGCCGCGCTCCCGGATCCTGTCTGAGTCCGCCTGGGCGCGTCTTCGCTTGCTCACTTCCGAGGCTGAGGAAGCCGTGGGTGCGGCCCCTCCTTCGATGCCCTCACACGGCACCGAGGAAGACAAGTTGGCGCGTCGCTTGAGCCTCGCGGTTTCATCGCTTCGTGAGCGGGCCTTTCATGAGCGAGACTTGAGCCGGGGTGTGTTCGAAGCGATGGCGGAGGGCGTGTTGCTGACCAGCGACGGCCGAACGGTTCTCCGCATCAACCCCGCATTTCGCGAAATGTTTTTGGTGGACGGCGAGGTCGCAGGCCGACCATGGCTTGAGATTTTGCGCGCGGATGCACTGCGAGAAGGCTTGGAAGCGGTGGCAGCTGGCGACGAACAGAGCCACCATACCGAGGTGCGTGTGCCCGGCATCAAGCCGCGCACGGCCATGGTTCGCACCGTCCGCGCGCTCGGTGGAGGAACCTTGAGCGTGTTTGTCGATGTGACTGAGGTGCGCCGCCTAGAGTCGTTGCGGCGCGATTTCGTGGCCAACGTGAGTCATGAGTTGCGGACGCCCGTGACCAGTGTTTTGTCTGCCGCGGAGACCTTGCGCATGACAATGGAAGGCGCTCCAGAGGTTCAGCTCAACTTCGTAGGGATGATCGAGCGCAACGCTCAAAGGCTGCGCGCCCTCATCGATGATTTGTTGGATCTTACACGTATCGAATCCAATGCCCTTCGTTTGCATACGGAGTCCGTGGAGGTCGAGAGTTTCCTTGAACACGTGGCCTCGCTGTTTCATGAGCGGGCGGAACGCCGCAAAGTTAGCCTGGAAGTTGAGGTGCAGGACGGCGTGCGGGTTGTGGCTGACCGTCGGGCTTTAGAGCAAGTGGTTGCAAACCTCACCGACAACGCCATCAAGTATGTACGAGAAAAGGATCGCGTCGTGCTTCGGGCCGAGCGTTTGGGAGCCCAGGTCGTCATTGCGGTGGTCGACACGGGGGCGGGTATTGGCGCTGAGCACTTGCCACGCTTGTTCGAGCGGTTCTACCGTGTTGACCCCGGTCGGGCACGCGAGCAAGGGGGCACAGGCCTTGGGTTGGCCATTGCGAAGCACTTGGTCGAATCCATGGGAGGCGACATCGTGGCGCAGAGTGAGCTGGGTCGCGGGACGCGGTTTTTGGTCACTCTGCCGGAGGCTTCATGAGGGCGCATGTCGACAAGCAATACGAAGCTGAACTCTCCCAGGTGCGCGACAGTTTGGTGCGCATGGGCGCGAAGGTAGAGACTTTTTTGAGCGACGCCATTCGAGCGCTGGAGACGCGGGACGGCGAGCTGGCGGCCCGCGTCATCGCCCGCGATCGGGAGCTGAATGAGCTCGAGATGGACGTGGACGATATGTGTGTGGCCATTCTGGCCAAGCACCATCCGGTCGCGAGCGATCTGCGTTTTGTCACGACTTGCCTCAAGATCGTGGTGGACTTGGAGCGGATGGGGGACGAGTGCGTCAACATCTGCGAGCGTTGCATCGATTTGCTCGACGAAGCGCCGCTCAGGCCCTACGCCGAATTGCGCCACATGGCCGTCGCGACGCAGAGCATGGTGCGCGATGCGCTCGACGCGTTTGTGGATGGCGATGCCGATCGCGCGCGTTGGGTGATCGAGCGCGACGCGGACGTCGACGGTGCATACAAGCTCTTGTTCCGCTCCTTGCTCGATTCTATGAGGGAAACGCCTGACAATGTGGTGCGCGCCACACGCATCCAATCCGTTGCGAAGTACATCGAGCGCATTGCGGATCACGCCACCAACATTGCCGAGATGGTCGTCTTTATGGTGCGCGGTGAAGACATTCGACACGCCTGGCAGCGTCAAGGCACACGTGACTTGGAGTCCAAGCGCGCCATGGCGGTGGCGCCGCGGCTACCCATCAAGCGCGAGCCCTAGAGCCCGATCTCGCGCACTGCGCGCTGCCGGTGTTCCGTGACGCAACAGGTGTTGCCGTTGGCCAACTTGCGCTGACACAGGTCTTTCCCCTAGGACGATATCCGGAACAATGTTTGGCTGTCGCGTACCATTTTCCGTTCCACAGCGTCCTACTTCTGAAAGAGGTGTCCCTATGTCTAAGTTCTCCTATTGTATCGCCGTGGCGCTGTTGGTCCTTCCCGTCCTCGCGCAGGCCAAGTTGGGCGCTCCCAGCCAATCCAGTGTCGAATTTGTGGCCTTGGGCCCGGCTGGCCTCAAGATTGTCGGCAAGAGTTCAGCGTTGGCTGTGCGCGACGAGGAAACAGTCTACGTCGCCGGCCTCCCCGCGGGCTCGTTTTCCACCGGCATTGCGCTGCGTGACAATCACATGCGTAAGGCCCTTGAGGCGGACAAGCACCCGAACATTGAGGTTCTGCTCCCCAAGACAGGCGTCAAGTTGCCGGCCACGGGGGA
>JAYWGI010000236.1:0-2352 GCA_043779025.1 Myxococcales bacterium | reverse complement strand
CGTACTCGATTGCTTCGTCCGCGAGCCATGTGCCCTGCAGGCGCTTGCGCAAACCCTCGTTGGTGCCCACCGAGTAGCGCCATCGGGATGCGTTGGCCGCTTCATCGCTGGCCATCACGTAGTTGGGGCGCGGCTTGTCGCTTGGCCAGTAGGCTTCGATGGCGGGCATCGCTTGCGTGTGCCAATAGGCGCCAAACCCCATGCCGATGATGATGTCGGGGCGATGGCCTACAATCTCACGCGCGAATCCGAACGCATCCGTGTCGGCGGATGTCCGGGTGATGCGCACAAAGTTTGCTCCGTTCTCAGTCGCTGTTTTCTCGTTAACGCGAAGTGCGGCGATCGAAGCGGCGGCCCACTCGGGGTACCCCGTGTCGGTGATGTTGACGAACACCACTTTGAGCTGCGCAGTCGGCGCCAGTGCTCGTTGTGCCCGAATGCGGCGTTCCACGCGCTTCACCCAATCGGCACGTACAGGCACGTCCAGCAAGGGCGACGGGGCTTGATGCCACACCAATCCCTTGGTGGCGACGCCCGCCGCCGTTGCCTCCGGGATGCAGTCCGTGCAGTAGAGGAGACGCCCGTCGGTGGTTGTGCGCGGAACCAAAGCACTCGCTTCGTTCGTATTGCGCACGACCACGGCCTGCACGCCGACCCGCTTGGAGAGGTGATCGTAAGCCGCATCGCGCGTGGCGGCATCGCTCTTGGTGTTGCAGAAAATGCCAACGATGGGCCGTCTTGCGGCGCCTGTTGCGATGCCGCCGCCAGTCTGCGCGTCCCACTCCTCGAACGCGAGCTTCGCGCCGTTTGTCACGGTCTGGTCGTACGAGCTGTCAACCTCCGAGCCGTCGACGAGGAAGGTATTGGGTATCATCACGCCAACGAACACCGGGTTGCCCTTCTTGTAGTTTGGCGTGACTTCGGGGCATTCCGGCGAGGTCAGCTTCACGCACGGGTCAACTCCTGGTTTAAGACAGAGAGCCGGGCTGCCAAGGTCGGTCTCACATTGTGCGGTGCTCGTGCAAACTGCGACTGTTGCACCCGCATCCTCGGTCGCCGGCTGAATGATGTCGTTCTTGCGGTTGCACTGGCCAACTTCGCATGTGACCTTGCCGGCGGCGAGACCAAGAATCGACTCGCAATCGCTGTCAACTTTGCACTGGTCGGACGAGGCTGTGACCGACGCGCAACCCCAGGCCAAAAGGCCTGCACCGGCGAGTATCGTGATGGTTCGAAGCATGGTGGATCCTTGTGTGCTCATGGCAGGAGGTAGGGAAAGCTGAGGTTGGCCGTTGCAGCAGCGGGTTGCACCACGCTGAGCGTCGCCCGGTTGCGGGAGATGAGGTGGGTGGCCATTTTGTTCGCCGCGTTGTCGTCAAACCAACGCCCACCGCAGCTATTCTGTTCGCCACCGCTGCGTTCAACGTCCAAGAATGCGCTCGCGGAAAACGGCATGTTGGGGTCTACAATCAACGCGTCATACAGCGCCCACTCGGCGAGCGGATGCTGCATCACACGAGGCCCAGCATCGAACGCACCAGCGTCCGTGCCCTCGGGTGCGGGGGTGGGTGGAAGCGCAAAGAGCGGCCAGTCCTCCGTGCCGTCCGTCATGTCCAAGGCGTGCAAGCGTGCGGTTACGGCAGGAAGCGTGCTTGGGTCACCGCCGTAGCGAAGCGCTGCGTTGTAAGCCGCGCGATCAGAGTCTGCTACGGCGGCCGCCTCAAAGTAGGCGCGCCCTGCGTTGTCCAATTCGCCACGTGGCTTTGGACTGACGATGGGACCGCCGTCGGTCGCAGCTGCGGCGTCAGACTTGGCGGCGTCAGACTTGGCCGCGTCGCTAGCGGCGCTGCTGTCCGCGAGCAAGGCCGAGTCCTGTGCGTTGTTGCCGGGCTTGTAGTCGCCCATGGTGTCGTCATCGCCGCAGGCAAAAGCCGTGAATGCGGCTCCAGACAGGAGTGCAGCCAGAGTGAAACGGCGCATAAAGTGGTTGGTCTTCACTGGTTACCTCGAGGTTTCTGCAGATACGGAAAGGAGGGGCAGGCGTCCCTCGGGCGGGTCGCCACCGAACAGAACCGTGCCCACGTTGAGCTCGGCCACAATCGCCAAGACGGATTGCCCGGCGTAGGCGTTGGCTGGGGCGGTTGCGCCCGCCGTGTGATTCGCGACCAAGGCCGCGGGGCCGTTGGAAGGGTCCTTGCGACGGCCAGCGAACACGCGCAGCGGTGCTGCGGCATCGGACGACACGATACCGGTGGTGCCGGCGACAACGACGCCGTTGGCGTTGCAGAAGTAGTCCTGTGCGCCTGCAATGGGGGCGGCAAAGCGGCAAGACAGCAGGACATTGACCGTGCC
>JAYWGI010000235.1:0-6358 GCA_043779025.1 Myxococcales bacterium | reverse complement strand
ATCTCCGTGAAAGTACGCGGCGGCGCCATCGAGAACTACGCCGCCATCTTGGCGAAGGGCGAGCCCGTGCTCGTGGTGGGCAAAGTGAACTTTCCGCGCAAGGACGAAGACGAAGCGCCCGACCCTGAAGAAGCCCCGCGGGAGGCCACCTTGCTGCTCAACGAAGCGGTGCCACTGCTCGATGTGCTTGCCTCGCAAGTCTCGCGCATTGGTGTGCGGCTTGCCGCCGACAAAACCACCGACGCCGAGCTCATGGGCATGGCGCACGCCTTCGAAGCGCATGCCGGAAATTGCCCCGTAAGCTTAGACCTAGACTTAGGCGATGGGACGATTGTCGAGATGGACGTAGGCATGCGCGTCGAGATTGGCGACGGCATGTTTGCTGCGTTGGAGCGTGTATTTGGAGAACAAGTAGCCGACTTGCGCTGAGGCAGCGCTGCGCATCCTCGAATCGTCGGTTGCTCTGAAGCTCGTGTACCAAAGCGTACACGTCGCCTCAGTGCGCCCTAGCTTCGAGGCGCCCAGCGCTGCCTCTCAATGCTGTGCCTCAGTGCAACCGACCCCCAGGTTGCTCGAAGCCTGACGTGCCCAAGCGTACGCGGCGTCGTCGTGCGCCCCATGCCCATGTGACGTGAGCCTCAACACGCAGATCTGATTTTAGTGCGTACTGGTATGTTTTATTTATAAAACAATTAATTAAATTATTTTTGTGAAAACATTGCTAACGACCTGTGCATGGCTTCATTCGTCACTCAGTGTCCCTCGTGTCGCGACACACTCCATGCAACACGCCTTGCGTGTGAGGCCTGTGGGGTGGCGTTGGAGGGGCAGTTCGAGCTGCCTGCGCTGCTTCGCTTGCCGCCGGAAGACTTGGCCTTTGCCACCGCCTACTTACGTGCTTCGGGGAGCCTGAAGGAGATGGCCGCGCAATCCGGGACAAGTTATCCGACCGTGCGCGCCCGTTTGGACGAGGTCATTGCGCATTTAAACGGCCAGGAAAAAAGCGCGCAGAAACGCCGGCAAGGCATCTTGGACGCACTTGAGGCTGGGAAGATTTCTGTGAGGGTTGCGGAACACAAGCTGATGAAGGAGAACCTATGAACACGCCCATATCACCCGAAGCGCGTATCAAAGACATGGTCGCGCGCGGTCTTGTCACCCCGGACGAGGGCACGCGCCTTGTGGGGGCCGCGATGGGCGTGCCGCGTGCCGGCTTGCACGTTTGGCGCGACCCTTTCCCTCGTTTCGGCGGCGCGCCGATGCTGGGTTTGGGGTCGGTGGCCGCAGTGCTAGCTTGGAGCCTACATCGCTTTGCCATTCGCTACGACGGCGCCTTTGACCTGCACTTGGTCGCTGTTGCGCGTGGCGCCGGGGGGGCAGCCGTCGACGTGATTGTATCCCTTGGTGTGGGCACGCTTGTTGCCAAGGGAGTCGTACGCTTGATGGGGCGTTCGCCTCGTTGGGTAGACGTGGCAGGCGTGGTCTTCGCAGCGCACCTTCCGTTGGCGCTCCTGGGCCTACTTTTGGCCGCAGTGCCCGCCGCGCGCGTGCTGCCGCCTACTCCCGCGGCGTTGATGCTCATTGTGCCAGCCTCGTTGCTGGCATTGGTGTGGCAAGTCGCTTGGTGGGTCTATGGACTGCGAAATGCCACAGGTCTCACCGGTGCGGTGTTGACGCGACTCGTCGTATTGTCAGCGTTGGGCACCGAAGTTCTGTCAACGCTCTTGTTGGGGGTGCTGCCGTGAAGAACTTCTGCAGTGCGGTATTCATGTGTGTATTTGCTGCATCGTGCATACAAAGCCACACGAGCAATGCCGCGGAAATCCCATCAGATTCGGTGCCCGATGCAAACACGACGCCGCGGGACAGCGGCACGTCTGCGTGTATCTCGCAAAGTGCTGTGGTGGAATCTCTCAACGTGCAGAATGCACGTGGTGTGTTGGCTGCAACGCTGCAGCTGCCTGCGTCCTGCCCGCCGAGCACGGTTGTACTGATCGTACCCGGCTCGGGTGGCACCAACCGCGACCGCAATAGCGCGGACGGCACGGGTCCGGCGATCTACAAGCGGCTCGCGGAGGCGCTCGCGGCTCGTGGCATCGGCAGCTTGCGCTACGACAAAGCGGGCGTTGGCGACAGCGCATCGGCTTTCCCAGCGACGGAGTCCGACCTGCGCTTCGAGGACGGCGTGCAGGATGCCGCGCTGTGGCTCAAACCACTGCGGGGCGACGCGCGGGTGGGGCGCATTGTGCTTGCGGGGCACAGCGAGGGGGCACTACTCGCGCTGCTGGTTGCCAGGGATTTCCCCGTCGATGGTGTCATCTCACTGGCGGGGGCCGGGCGCCCCATCGACGTACTTCTGCGAGAACAACTCGCGCGCAACCCCGCCAATGCCTCATTGCTGGCCGAGGCCGACACCATTCTAAAGGGCTTGAAAAAGGGGGAGATGACCGCAACTGTGTCGCAGCCGTTGCTTGGGCTTTTCCGCCCGTCTGTGCAGCCGTATCTTATTGGATGGTTGGGCTACGACCCTGCTGCGGAGGCCGCTAAGTGGAAGGGACCGTTTGCCATTTTTCAGGGCCGTAGGGACATCCAAGTGTTGCTGGCGGACGCCGAAGCGTTACGCGCCGCACGGCCCGATTCCGCGTATGCGATATTCGACAACATGGGCCACGCGCTCAAAGAGGAGGACGGAAGCCGAGCATCACAGCAGCGTGCCTACTCAGATCCCGGGCTGCCAATCGTTTCCGCTTTGGTGGACGCGGTGGTGAATGCAGCTCAAACGGCACGCTGAAATTCGAAGCTCAATCGTGAAGGACAACCTTCGTGGTCGTCCGGAAGCCCTTTTGCACGTCCACGGCCGACTCATCAAAAGTCGGGCCCGAGAAGGTGTGGGTCACGTTGTTGGTGCTGCCCCAGCGCTCTGTGGGCTGGCCGAAGACGCCCTTGTTGAGCTCGTCGTTGCTGTCCGTGTCGTGGTACACGCTGAGCGCGTAGCGCCCGGGGGGGAGCTGGTCGAAGTCTAACGTAAAGGCCGTGGCCGTCGGTCGGATCCGGGCCTCTCGATAGCGCGCGCTGTCCGGGAACCCGGACGCGCCAGCTTGGTTAAAGAGTGCCCATGCGAACTTGCCGTTGGTGCTTTGCAGACCCTCGACTTTGACGCGCAAGGAGCCCGTCGTGACGACAACCGGCGTTGTCGCGCCGGCGTCGCCTGTCACTGGGGCACCTGCCCTTGCGTCTGCAGCCAGTGCCGTGCCCGCATCTTCAATCACCGACGGCTTTGCGCCAGGGTCGATCGCCGCAATCGTGGTCTCACCGTCAGTGCTTTCGGTGGAGCCGCACGCGGCGCTTGCGAGAATCGAGAACGACAACACAAAAGATGCTCTTGTGACTCTGTTCATCTTGCCATCATACCGCGAGGCGCGAGCAAAGTCCGTAGTTGACCCGCGTTTTCCTCGTTCTTGAGATTTGTCCTATACGGAGTGCTCGAGCACCAATGCATCCAATCGCGACATGGCCAAGTCCAACGTGGCAGCGCTTGGGCCGAAGGAGAAGCGCACGTGGTCTTTGAAGCGCGAGCCTCGGCCACTGCGCCTCTTGCCGGGGTTCACATCGAAGAACTCGCCAGGGACGGTGATCACATTCTTGTCCAGCGCCGCGCGGAAGAAGCCCATGCCGGTGCTGAGTTGGCCTGGCAGTTCCGACACATTTCCCCAGCAGTAGAACGTGCCATCGGGGGCGCGTTCCAGGCGCACGCCCAATCGCTCAAGGCGGCGGATCATCATGTCGCGCTTCTCGCGGAAGGTATTCTGAATGGCCCAGGTCTCTGCCTCTACATGCGCCGGCTCGAGCAGACTTACGGCAGCGCGTTGCAGGGGCTTGCTGCCGCCTCCGTCCAAGAAGGAGCCGGCGCTGGCGAAGCTCTCCATCACCGACTTTGGGCCCACACTCCAGGTGACGCGCCAGCCGGGGTAGCGCCAGTTTTTGGTAAGCCCGTCGAACAAGATGATGGGATCTTGGTCTACGTCTTCGACATAGCGCGCGGCGCTCTCGACCGGCAATTGTCCGGGGCGGCCGCGGTAAATGTAGTGGGAGTAGAACTCGTCAAGCAGCACGGCACATCCCAGACTCTTTGCATGATGCACCCATGCAGCAAGCTCTTCGCCCTGCACCAATTTGCCCGTGGGATTGCACGGGTTGGAGAGCAAGACGGCCGAGAGCCCACGCCCAAGGATCTCTTTGCGAAAGTCCTCTGGGGTGAACGAATAGCCGCGCTCGCCTTCAAGCAAAATGGGAATGGGCGTAAAGGCTTTGAAGATATCTAGCAGCTCTTCGTAGGCGGTGTAGTCGGGCAAAAAATGTCCTAAGTTGACTTGGCCCAGCGCCGCCGCCGCGCGCGTGAGTGAGGCCCGGCCTCCACCAGAGACGCACACGTTTTCCGCCGAGTACTTAGACGGCATGCCGCGCCTGTATAGATCGTTATACATTGAGGCGATGGCCTCGCGCAGTTCCCACAAGCCCGCGACGGGCGCATACTCGATGTCATCCGTGAGTACAGGCACCTCAGTTACGCGCGGTGGAGAGCCGGGCAGGGGGCCCGTCTCAGGTTGCCCTTGGCCCAAGTTGCACCAGTCCTCCGCCGTGGGGCTGAAGCCCTTTTTGACGGCCTCGGTGGTGACGTAAATGACGCCCGTTTTGGGGACCTGCCTAAAGGCGTGAGAGAGTGTGTCGTCTTGCACGGCCTGAGCCTAGCCCTAGCGCGCCGCGTAGAGCAATACTGCGCCTACAATCACGCGGTACCAGCCAAAGAGTTTAAAGTCGTGGGTAGAGACATAGTTCAGCAGCGGCGCCACCACTGCGCGCGCGACCAAGAAGCTGACCACGAAGCCTACGGCCAGGCACGACCAAGGCACCAAGGTGCCGAAGTCGTGTCGGGATTTGTACATCTCGTAGAGAGCCGCGGCCCCTAGGGTAGGCAAGCCCAGCAAGAAGGAGAACTCCGCGGCATCGCGCCGGCCAAGGCCCGCTGCCATGCCGCCATAGACGGAGGCTAGTGAACGCGACACGCCGGGCCACAACGACAGCGCTTGTGCGCAGCCCACGCCCAACGCGCTTCGTGTTGTAAGCGCGCGCGAACTCTCTTTGCGGCCCGACCACCAAAGCATGAGGAGACCGCCTGCGATCCAGGCGAGTGCGATAGGCGCTGCGTGGTTCAGGTGTGCTCGCACCCACTTGCGCGCGAGCAGGCCCACAAGCGCGGTGGGTACAAATGCGAGCAGCACATGCAGCGCGAGGGCCTGGGCTTTGGGGTCGCTCCGACGTAGCCCAAAGGCTGTAGACTGCAACGTGCTCTTGTAGTGCGACAGCACCGCCAGCACGGCGCCCGCTTGAATGATGACGTTGAAAGCGTCGGTTTCTTCTTTGCGAAGACCCATCGCTGCGGCCGCCAAGGTGAGATGGGCCGTGGACGACACGGGCAAAAATTCGGTGAGGCCTTCGACCGCGCCGAGCACCAGGGCAGAAAGCAAATTCACAGCGACAACGTACCACGGGCAGTGCACAATCGCGCGATGCGTTTGCCGAAGTTGTCTGTTCTCACCTTGGTGCTTCTCGTGGCGTGCGGCGGCGCGCCCAAACCCGCGTCGACGGCGGCGACTTCGCCCCCGGAGGGCGCAAGCATGAGGGCTGTTGAAGCCATGCAGCCCGCATCCGACGCCGCGGCCTTGATGCAGCAGTATCAGCTCTTGGGCGAGAGGCCTCCGGGGTATCAAGGCCCGCCCGGCGATCAGGCCTCGCTGAATGCATATTACAAGGATGTTTTTGGCCCCTGGCTTCGCCCGCGGATTGCAAAGGGCCGCCAGCTTGATGACCAAGTCGTCAAACTCGACGAGGCGGCGCGCCCTGAGGGCGCACGCGCGGCCAGCCTCTACTACTTTGGCCTGATCGATACGTTGCGCGCGTTGCCCGTTCCCAAGTCCTTTGACGACAAGGCCTTGGGCGACGCTTACACAGGCAGCCTCGAAGACACCATTGCGCCGCTCAAGCGGAACGCGCGCAACGCGGCCTTCGTCGCGCTTGAGGGCTACGAGAAGCTTGGGGAGCTGCATGCCGACATCGTAAACCCCTTGTTCGATCGAATGAGCGCCACCGTGGGCGGCGCCCGTATCCGTGCACTGCGCACCGAGCTCGTGATTCCAAACGAGATCCGCAACTGCAAGGGGACTCCTGGGCCATGCATTTTGCCTGGCAATATGCTTGCCGTTCTCAATCACGCGATGATGTACTGGTCGGGGCCCAAGTACGACCAGGTGATGGCCATGGGCGAGGGGTCGGAGCAGCCGGTGGTGATGTTTTATGTGGC
>JAYWGI010000234.1:0-6370 GCA_043779025.1 Myxococcales bacterium | reverse complement strand
CAGCTCTCACCCTCCCCCAGGGTGGTGAGTGTACTCTGCAAGAAGGCTTCGGGGGCCTTGACCAAGGGCGTGACGACCGCGCTCAAGTCCGAACTGCCTGCAACATGCAAGCTTGCGGCGGCGTCTTTGAGCTGCCGTAAGAAGGCTGGGGAGTCAAAGATGTCCTTGTGCACATAGGCTACGCTGGCCGCCGAGCACTTTTGGCCGGCATGGCCAAAAGCCGACTTTACTAGGTCTTTCACAGCCAAATCGGTGTCGGCATGCGAGGAGATGAGGATGCCGTTCTTGCCGCTGGTCTCGGCAAAGAGGCGTAGCTCGGGCTTCCAGCCCTGAAACATGGCCGCCGTCTCATGTGCGCCCGTGAGGATCACCGCATCGGTGCCTGCGCCGGCGACTAGCTCGCGCCCCACCTCATTGTCCGGGCAGGGCAAGAACTGCAGCACGTCGCGAGGAATGCCTGCGTCCCACAAGCAATTCGCAAGCAGCCAGGAGGTGGCGACGACCTCGGGCGCCGGCTTGAGCACCACCGCGTTGCCGGCCATCAGGGCGGCAAGCACACCGCCCGCGGGAATGGCGTAGGGGAAGTTCCATGGCGGCGCGACCACCACCACGCCCAAGGGTTCGTGGTGCAGCTCATGCGCCTTGCCCGCAGGCTCAAATTCATCCAACGCATGCGCATAGTAAGAGGCAAAATCCACCGCCTCAGAGACCTCCACGTCGCCCTCGTAGGGCGCCTTGTTGGCCTCGCGCGCCATCACCGCGATGGCCTCGCCACGTCGGCGCTCGAGCACAGTGGCGGCCTGCAACAGCAGCGCGGCGCGACCCTTCACCCCGCGGGCATTCCATGCCGCAACCGCATTGCGTGCGATTTGCACGCATGTCCGCACCTCGTTCAACGTGGTGCTGAAGCCTGCTTCTGTGCAGTGGGGAATGCTCCCACGTGCCGGCTGCGGCACGGTGAGGTGCGTCGCGAGCCAGGTACGGTTCGCGGGCTGTGTCCAATCGGTGTCGGTGCTGTTCTCGAAGTGGGTCTTGGTGGCGGTGTCCTCGCAGCCACGGTTTTGCGTGCGCCGGCTCGGGTCTGGCGGGCTGTGCGCGGCCTCTGCGGCGGCCACAAAGCGCGCCGACTGATCGGCCCACGCGGGCGTACCGGGCGTCATGGAAAAGCTGTGGCGCAGGTAGTTCTCGGGGCTGGTGTTCTCGTCTAGACGGCGCACCAAGTAGGCCACCGCGCTGCCGAAATTCTCAGCTGAGACCACGGGAGCATAAAGGAGCACGTTGCCCTTCACCGCGCACAGCGCACCGGACATCGCCTCGGCCATGCCCTCCAGCATCTCGATGTCCACCGCGGCCTCGGCGTCATGGTGGGCCGACAGAAGCAGCGCGTACGACAGGTCGAACACATTGTGCGATGCCACGCCCAAACGCACGACCGCCGCATTCTCCGCGCGCAAACCGAAGGCCAGCATGCGCTTGTAGTTTGCATCTACCTCGGCCTTGG
The DNA here is from genome assembly GCA_043779025.1 of Myxococcales bacterium. Lineage (GTDB taxonomy): Bacteria > Myxococcota_A > Polyangia > Polyangiales > Polyangiaceae > JAAFHJ01. The sequence goes on along the minus strand of JAYWGI010000234.1, from coordinate 4,869 downwards.
TGGCGTAGGGCGCTTGCGCCCAGTGGTGCAGCTCCGACTCCACGCGTTCCATCGCGAGATTGGCGCCCTTTACGATGCGCACCTTGATGCGCGCGCCGCCCAGTGCCGCGCGTGTGCGCGCCCAGTTGCACAACCGCACCTGAAAGTGGGCTGAGTCGGGCAAGTACGCTTGCAGCACGATGCCGGCCTGAAGCTGCAAAAACTCCGGCTCCAGGAGCACGCGCTCGAAGGCCTCCACGGTGATGGCCAAGTCACGAAATTCTTCCATGTCGAGGTTCACAAACTTGGGCTCCGCGCTTTGCTGCGCGGCCCGGTACAGCACGCGCAAACGCTTGCAAACAGCTGTCACCGTTTGATCAAAAGCCAAAGTGTTCACCTGCGAAAACACAGATGAAATCTTGACTGAAATGTAGTTTACATCGGCGCGCCTGAGGAGCTCCAAGTTGGCGTTCATGCGGGCCTGGGCTTCCTCTTCGCCTAAGATGGCTTCGCCTAATTGGTTCAGGTTCAGACGCACGCCCTGTGCTGCCCTCTGCGTGATGTGAATGGATAACTGCGTGGCCTCGGCCGGCAAGATTACCTTTGAGGTTTCTTCCAAAAACTTTGCGCGGGCGGCGCGTACCACAAGGCTCGGCACAAAGCGCGCAGCGATGGCGCCCGCTGTCAGCGCCAAGCGATCGAAGGGCGCCAGGTAGCTCGGAGCGCCAAGCTCACCCACAAGCTCGTGCAGCGCGGTCGCTGCTGCATTCTCCGTGGGCTCGCGAAACACCCTGTCGGCCATCGCCACCGTAAAGGCCTTGCCCTGGGGGTCTTCGAGCATGCGCGCCAGCTGTGCGTCGTGCGCGCGCGTGCTTGGTGTCGCGTACGCCAGAGCCAGCTGTGTCAGGGATTCCGCGAGCGCCACGGCGCGGGCCGGCAGCTCACCGTGTGCTGCGCGGTGGCTGCGCGCGTCGTTCAAGATGTGAAGAGCCGTCTGCAACGTCGACATGGCCACAGAGTACATGCGATAGATGGGTGCCGTGCTGGCATTTCTTTCCGCATTGCAATCCGTGCTGCTCATGCAGAGCGCGGCCGCCGCTACGGAAGCTGTGCATCTGGCCGTGGAGGCATCGTGCGCCAACGCCGTGACCATGGCCGCACGCATCAGCAAGCGCACTGCATTGCAGGTGGCCGGTCCCGAGGACTCGGAAGCCCGTACGCTGCATTTTGAGATCTCGCCATTTAAGGGCGGAGCGCGTGGGTCGTTTTGGGTCGAAGACGCTGCGGGTGAAGCGTCCATGCCGCGCAACACGTCGGGGTCGACTTGCCGCGTCGTGGCCGAGCAATTGGCGCTCATGGCCGCATTGGCGCTTCGCACAAGTGGCGGCGTCTCGTTGCCCCCCGAGCAGCCGGATGGCCGCCCCGTGCTCCAGAGCGCGCAAGACATGAGCTGGTACATCGAGGGCCTGGAAGCACTGGAGGAGCCTATGCACCCGCCAAACCGTGAGCCTTGGAGTTGGGGCGCCGGCATGTCTTTTCGCGTTGATTCTGCGCTGCAGAGTCATAAGCCCGGGCTTGGCTTGCACTTGCAAGCCGTCGCTCCAACGGGAGCCTGGGGCCGTCTCGCTTTGCAGTGGTCCACCTATACGGGGGCTGGACCGTCGATTCAGTGGTGGCGAGGCGAGCTGCTTGCTTGTCCTCTGAGGCAGGATTTGAGCGTCATGTTTGCCGTGTCGCCCTGTGGCCTCTTGCGGGCCGGCGTGATTGCCCCCGGCGGGCGCGAGTTTGGGGTGCGCGAATGGACCGAGCTGGGGGCTGTGGGTGAGCTCGAAGCACAGCTCGGCGCCGGCTTTGAGCTCGCATTGGGGGCGGGACTCGCCGTTCCGATGAGCCGTCCGCAGTTTGCGACAAGCCAAAGCGTGAGCCCGCCGGCGGTGTTTCGAACCTCACCGCTGCAGCTGGTTTCGGAGCTTGTGCTCACACGGTATTTTTAGGGCGCGCTTGCGGCGGGCGTGATCATTTCGCGATTTGGCCCCATGATACGTGGGAGTGTTTCATTTGTTCTCCCGCAAACCATCGGAGCCGGCACCGCGTGCAGCCGCCGCTTCAAGCCCGGCCTCCAGCGCTGAGGGCACCGCGCGCTTGTCAGCCATGATGCGCGATCACTTCGATGCGGTGTGGCGTAGCGCCAAGCGTTTGGGCTTGGACGCTGGCCGCGCGGAGGATGTCGCCCAGCGCGCGTTTATGGTCGCCGCCGAAAAGCTGGAGAGCATCGAGATTGGTAAGGAGAAAGCCTACCTGTTGGGCGTCACGACGCGGCTCGCCAGCGATGCACGCAAGAGTGTGTTCTATTTGCGGGGGCGCTCGCTCGACACGCCCAACGCGCCAAGCTACCAGGCGCGCACCTCGTCGCCCGAGGACTTGGTTTCTCGTGACCAGGCGCTGCGAATTTTGGACGAGGCGCTTGCGCTTTTGCCGGATGAATTGCGCGACGTGTTCGTACTTTCGCAGGTAGAGGAATTCACGATGCAGGAGATCTCTGCAATGCTTGAGATTCCAAGCGGGACCGTAGCGTCGAGGCTGCGGCGTGCACGCGCGGCCTTCGGGGAGGCATTAACGCAGTGGGTACCGATGGAGGACCGCGCATCGTGGATGCGCATGGTGGCAGGGGAGGTGTTCGAATGAGTGAAAGTCATACGCGTGTAAACCGCACCGATCGCCTAGACACACAGCTGCTGTCGGCGGCGCGGTCCGAGGTTGCACCTGACGAGGTGCGCGCCCGCGTGGCGGCGCGGTTGGGCTTGGTGGCGGCCGCTTCGTTGGCAGCGGGAGGCTTGGGCGGTGTGGAGGCTTCGGGCAAGGCAGCCCTAGGCGCGGCCAAGTTCGGCGGAGGTATGGGAATGGGCGGCGTCGGCGCATCCAGCGCGGCGGCTGTGAAGCTGCTCAGCGTCGTCGTGGGCGTGGTGGTCCTTGGCGGCAGTGTGGCGCTCGTGCGGGGCGAGCGTCCTGCAGCGGTCGCGATGCACGCCGCCCCCGCGGCCCCGGTTGCGATTGCGGCGGTCGCAGCCAAGGATGTCGCCCCCTCGCTGCCGCGCGCCGAGGGTGTGGGTCCCGCGGAGCTGTCGGTTGGGGGAACAGACGTACAAAGCGGGCGCGAGCATGCGCAATTTGCGCCGCCTCCGCCGCCTCCGCGTGGAGCTGTTGCGGCGGGCACGGCGGTGCCTGGTTCAGTCGCCGAAGAGCTGCTTGCTTTGGATGCTGCGCATGCATTGCTACGAGAGGCGCGGCCCACCGACGCCCTGCGCGCGATCTCGCGCTACCTCAGGAAATTCCCTAACGGATCCATGTTGCCGGAGGCTCAGCTTCTGGAGATCGATGCGCTCCGGGCAAGCGGTGATAACGCCGGAGCCAGCCGCAAAACGGTTTTGTTCTTGCAAGCACACCCGGACAGTCCTGGTGCGCAGCGACTGCAGTCGGAGCGCCCGCTCTAGCCACACTCGTGAAAGCCCGTGTTGTGGCCGCGGTGTTTGCGCTAGCTTCAGGGTGCGTGCTGGTCTCCGATTCTCCATCCCATCGCCCGCGCGGGCTCCGAAAGTTCCTCGCCCTCGACCTGCTCGACAATCGGTTCGCGTCTCTTCACGGTCTACGCACACTGGCCATTCTGAGCGTGCTGCAGTTTCATGTGACTTGGATATTTGCAGGTGAAAACGGCATCGCGTTGAACCCGTGGTTTCAGGCGCTGTCGCTGAAGCTGTTCTTTGGCATGGACTTGTTCTTTGTGCTCAGCGGGTTTCTTATTGGCACGCTCATCCTGCATGCGCAGGACACGCACTCCCCGCCCGGCACGCAGCGCGTGGGCCGCTTCTATTTGCGCCGCATGTTTCGGACGTTTCCGCCCTACCTGGTGGTGCTGTGCGTGCTGGCAAGTGTCACCGCATTGACGCCCAACCAGCGTGCGAATCTACCCTACGAGTTTGCGTTCCTCACCAACTGGCGCTCGCTGCATCGCCCCGACATTGTGATGTTTTGGGGCTGGTCTTTGGCGCTGGAGGAGCAGTTCTACTTGGTGGCGCCGTTGCTCTTCTGGGGGCTCTACAAGGTGCGAAGCACGCGGCTACAGCTCGCCGTCTTGGGCGCGCTTTGGTTTGGTGCACTCTGCATTCGTTTGAGGATCTACTTTGGCCATGGACCCTGGGCGGACTTGCTGCTCTACAGTGCGCTCTACTTCCGCACGCCAACGCGCTTCGACACTTTAGTGTGTGGGATCATGCTGGCCCTTGCCGAGCGGCGCTACGGCTCGCAGCTGCAAGCATGGTTGCAGCACCCTAGGCACCGCGCCACCCTTGCGCTGCCCGCGGCTGCGGCCCTTTGGGTTTTGCTCGAGCCCGACATGTTTGGTGCGGAGCACGTTCAGCTTGTGCATGTCTTTGCCTGGGGCAGCATCACGAGCCTGATGTGGTTCGCCTTCTTACTGCTTCTTTTGCATGGCGAGGGCTGGATGCAGCGCGCTCTCGCGGCACCGGTCTTCCGCTATGCGGCCACTCTGGGGTATGGCGTGTACTTGGTGCATATTCCACTTATCGATCACCTCGCGGTGCCCGCTGCCCGCGCACTGCAAGCGCGCGGGGTGCCGGCATTCTTTCTCTGGACTGGGGGTATGGCTGCAATATGCATGCTCTCGTGGGGCATCGCTTACGGGATGCATCTTGGCATTGAGAAGCCCGTGCTTCGGCTGCGCAAGCGCTGGGCCGATTAAACGCCTCCACCGCCGCGACACACTCAATACGGCAGGGGGGCGCCTAAACGGCGCAACCGACACAATTCGTGAGCTCGCTCCTCCAGGGCGGGACCGGCGCCGATGAGGCCGGGGCTCCCTCATCCGTCGTGCGC
>JAYWGI010000233.1:0-2364 GCA_043779025.1 Myxococcales bacterium | reverse complement strand
CACAAGAACTATAGGCCCATGCAGACCACACGTATCTTTGGTCGTGACGGCGCCATCCTGAGCGAGCTCTTCACCGAGCGTCGCACCGTGATCCCGACCAGGGATTTGCCTCCTCATGTGAAGCTCGCGGTGCTCGCCGCGGAGGACGCCAGCTTCTACGAGCATGAGGGGCTCAACTATTGGGGCATCGCGCGCGCATTCTTGAGAAACGTGCGCTCTGCACGGTTGCGGCAAGGAGGCTCTACTATCACGCAGCAGGTGGTGAAGAACGTGGTGCTGGGCGACGAGCGATCGCTGCGCCGCAAAGTGCGAGAAGCGCTGCTCGCGCGCCGGCTTGAGCAAGAGCTCAGCAAGGACGAGATTCTCGATCTCTACTTGAACCAGATCTACTTTGGTCATGGCCGCTATGGCATCGAAGAGGCGGCGCGCGATGTGTTTGCCAAATCGGCCAAAGACTTGGACGTCGCGGAGGCCACACAGCTTGCGGGCGTGATCGCGTGCCCCGAGAGTTGTTCGCCATTACGGCACCCGGAGCGCGCGCGTGAGCGCCGCCTGTTTGTGCTCGGGCAATTGCAAAGCAAAGCCATGCTCGGTTCGGATGCCGCGCTGTACCTGCGCGCACGAGACGAGGAATTGCACGTGGCCACAAGCTCCGAGGTGGACTCCGCGGCGGCGCCCGAAGTGGTTGCTCTGGTTCGCCGCGAGCTTGCGCGCTTGTCCCCTGACTTGGCGGAGCGCGGCGGCTTGTCGGTGTACACCACCATCGACGCCAAGCTGCAAAACGCCGCGCGAACAGCCGTGAGAGACAACCTGCACGCCTACGACAAGCGTCACGGGCTCACTGTGCTGCACTTGCCCAAAACCCCAAAGGCGCTCAAGACTGCGCCGCCCCCCAAGAAGGGCGCGCGCGCGCAAAGTGCAAAAGGCCCGACGCTCCCCGCTACACCCAAGCTTTACAAGACCTACGACGCGCGCGTAACGCGTGTAGATGCCACCCATGTGTACGTGGCCATGCCCACGTCCGACAACGCCGAGGGGGTGCTCCGGTTCGACGAGCTGGCACGTTACAATCTCAAGAAGCTCGCGCCGGAAACCTGGGCGCCCGTAGGGGCCAGCATTCGCGTCAGTGTGCTCGCAGAGCGCGACGCCAAGGGGCTCTTCGCCGTGCGACCAGAGCTAGGCCCCGAATCGGCCTTCGTGGCGCTCGACGCGCGCACGCGTGAGGTAGTGGCATTGGTCGGCAGCTTTGAGGGCACCCTTGGCGGGCTCGATCGCGCGACTCAAGCCAAGCGTCAGCCAGGCTCCACGTTTAAACCTGTAGTGTACAGCTATGCCCTACACAGCAGGCAATTCACTGCCGCGAGCATGATCGACGTCACGCCGCGGCCCTTTGGCAACTACACGCCCTCGAACTACGAGGGATGGACAGCCGCCGACCCCATGCGCCTACGTGAGGTGCTTGCGCATTCGGTGAACATCGGCGCGGTGGCCGTGCTGTCCGCCGTCGGGCCCGAGAACGTGGTGCCTTGGGCGCGTGCGCTCGGTGTGCGCTCGGCGCTGCAGCCCGACTTGTCGCTTGCGTTGGGTTCTTACGAGGTCTCGCCCATGGAAATGGCCGGCATCTACGGCACCTTCGCAGGCGCAGGCGTGTACGCGCCGCCGCACATTATCCGTCGCGTGGTAGGGCCCGACGGCGTGGAAATTGCTTTGCCGTCGCAAGAACCCGAGGTGCAAGTCATGACGCCGGCCGAGGCCTACGTGATGACCGACATGCTCCGCAGCGTGGTGCACCATGGCACGGCTACGCGCGCGCAAGCATTGGGCCGGCCCGCCGTGGGCAAGACAGGCACGAGCAATGCCTCGAAGGACACGTGGTTCGTGGGGTACACCACCGACTACGTGGCCGCGGTGTGGGTGGGCTACGACGACGGCATGCCGCTAGGCCGCGCCGAGGCCGGCGGCGGCACTGCGCTGCCCGCGTGGGTGTCGTGGATGAAGATGGCGCATGAGGGCAAGCCCGTGACGGACTTTCAGGTTCCGGAGGGCGTGGTGCATGCGCTCATCGATCCGGCGACGGGCATGCTGGCGACGGCGAGCACGGCGGTGCCGCTGGACGAGGTGTTTTTGGAAGGCACCGCGCCGCTCGAGGGCGCGGATGCGGGGCCAGGAGCGCAACAGGGGCCGGAGGATGCCGGCGTTGCCGCTGCTGCGGTTCCTACCGTGCCGAGCAACGCGGGCGAGCAGTAGTTGAAGTAAGAACTGCCATATTTCCAACGGGAATATGGCAGTTCTTACTTAAGTGCTTCTGTGGGTGTTCTACACGCTTGTCGTCACTTCGTCCTCAGGTGGCTTGCCGTGACACTC
>JAYWGI010000232.1:0-6383 GCA_043779025.1 Myxococcales bacterium | reverse complement strand
AGCCCACGACCAACAATTGTCCGGCTAGAGTCTCGGCGTTCATAGGCCCTGCTTGTGCCATGAGCCAGGCTCTCGGGCGAGCTGCCAGCGTTTGAACGACCGTTGCAGCGAGCGGGGCGTTGTATAGTACAAACCCCGAGGGTCGCATTGCACTTCACGAATTCGCGGCTACCAGGCCCAACATGCAAACAAACTCATTCGCGATACGTGCATTCTCTGTTCTCTCCCTGACGGCCGTCTGCCTGTGTGCAGGCTGCGCCATCGAAGGGGTAGAGCCATCGGAAGCGGCCTCATTGCACTCCGACACCGACGCGCTGCGCAAGGACCGCATCGGCGAACTCAAGCATCAAATTTCGGCCATATCGAGCGCCAACACGAAGCGTGTGGACAATATGGCGGCGGTTTCCGCGCAGCTAGCGCCACTCGTCGCCGAGTTGCAAAGGCTGACGCCGGTGAAGACTCAGGCGCAGAATGCTGATCTGCTTGAAGGGGCTTGGCATCAGCTTTGGGGCAACTTGGAAATGATGAGTCCGGGGTTTATCCGTCAGGACCTCACCGAGGTCTTTCAGGTCGTGTCAAAGGACGGCTATTATTATAACTTCGGATCCAACTGCATTTTTAGCCTGCTGCCCGCCACGGGAATTCTACGCGGCAAGTACACCTCGTCGGATGCGGGGTTCGACATCGAGTTTACCAAAGTTGGATTTCGTATCGGAGCTCTGAACGAAGACCGGGATCTGGTTGCATACACCAAGAAGTTTGAGTTCGATGGCAAGCGGATTCTCGCCACGGGAAGCGGTCGGGCACCCAAGGGCCCGGTGGGCATCAAGGGACATCTCACCACCCTCTACGTCGATGAAGACTTCCGCATCGCAGGCGGCGATCAGACGGCGTTCGCGGATGAAACCGGCACGGTGCTCGTGCCTGGCCGCGACAATCTGCTCTTCGTTCTGGAGCGCCACACGCCCAGTGCACGTCGCTTCTAAAAGCTGAGCGCTTCGGTCGAGCAAAAGCGGATGTTTCCCCTCGGAAACATCCGCTTTCGGCATTCGCGCGAGGCCGCGGCCATGAACGTTGAATCGTTTCGCGCGCGGTGATACCTCTGAGCGAGTGAAAATCCACGAGTACCAGGGCAAGCAAATCCTCGCGAAATACGGCGTTCCAGTCCCGCTAGGCTATCCAGCCTTCACGGTCGACGAAGCCGAGAAAGCCGCCGAGAAACTGATCGCAGAAACGGGCAGCCCCGTCACGGTCGTCAAAGCGCAAATTCATGCTGGCGGTCGCGGCAAAGGCGGCGGCGTGAAAGTTGCTCTCAAGGGCGGCGCCAAAGAAGCGCGCGAGCTGTCTGAGAAGATCTTGGGCATGCAGCTTGTCACCGTGCAGACCGGCCCCGAAGGCCAAAAAGTTCGTCGCTTGTATATCGAGCAGGGCTTGCAGATGGAGAAGGAATTCTACGTCGCAGCATTGGTCGATCGCGATTCGCGCCGCATTTGTTTCATGGCGTCGACCGAGGGCGGCATGGACATTGAGCAGGTAGCGCACGACACCCCCGAGAAGATTCTCACGGTGTACGCAGACCCAATCACGGGGCTTTGTGGCTTCCAGGCGCGCGAGCTCGCGTTTGCGCTCGGCATGGACAAGTTCTCAAAAGACACCGTGGGCAAGTTCGTCAAGGTGCTCATGTCCTTGTATGAGGCCTTCGTCAAAGAAGACGCTGCGATGCTTGAGATCAACCCGCTCGTGGTGCTCAAGAACGGCGACGTTATGGCGCTGGACTGCAAGCTCACCTTCGATGACAACGGCGAGTTCCGTCACAAGGAGTGGCCCTCGCTGCTCGACAAGGACGAAGAGGACCCCGTCGAACTTGAAGCCAAGGCTGTGGGCCTCAACTATGTCTCGCTCGACGGCAACGTGGGCTGTTTGGTCAACGGCGCGGGCTTGGCCATGTCCACCATGGACATCATCAAACACTTTGGTGCCGAGCATGGCGTGGGCCCCGCGAACTTCTTGGATGTGGGCGGCGGCGCCAACCAAGAGCAGGTGACCAAGGCCTTCAAGATGATCTTGAGCAGCCCCAAGGTGAAGGCGATTTTCGTCAACATCTTCGGCGGCATCATGAAGTGCGACGTCATCGCCAACGGCGTGGTCGCAGCGGCCAAGGACTTGGGCCTCAAGGTGCCACTGGTGGTGCGTTTGGAAGGCACCAACGTGGAGTTGGGACGCAAGATTTTGAGCGAGAGCGGTCTCGCCATCACAGCTGCGACCAGCATGGCCGACGGCGCACAAAAGGTGGTTCAGGCCGCCCTCGGAGGTATGAAATGAGCATTCTCGTCGGCAAACAAACCAAGCTTCTCGTTCAGGGCATCACCGGCAGCGCTGGTGGCTTTCATGCCAAAAATTGCATGGAATATGGCACCAATGTGGTTGCTGGCGTCACGCCCGGCCGCGGCGGTGAGATGTTCGAAGGCAAAGTGCCGGTGTTCAACACTGTTAAAGAGGCCGTGAAGGCCACGGGCGCAAATGCCTCCGTGATCTTCGTGCCGCCACCCGGCGCAGCGGATGCCATCTTGGAGGGCTTCGACGCGGGGTTGGAGCTCGTCGTGTGCATCACTGAGGGCATCCCCGCCATCGACATGCTTAAGGTACGCCGCGTGCTCGACGGCCTCAAGGGCAAGACGCGCCTTATCGGACCGAACTGCCCTGGCATCATCACGCCTGATGCGTGCAAGATTGGCATCATGCCCGGCCACATTCACAAGAAGGGGAACATCGGCGTCGTGTCCAAGTCGGGCACGCTCACCTACGAAGCCGTAGGCCAGCTCACCGCCATGGGCGTGGGGCAGTCGACCTGCATCGGCATCGGCGGCGACCCCATCGCCGGCATGGACTTCATCGATGTGCTCGAGCTCTTCCAGAACGACCCCGATACGCACGGCATCATTATGATCGGTGAGATCGGCGGCTCGGCCGAAGAGAAGGCTGCAGAGTACATCAAGAAGCATGTAACCAAGCCGGTTGCCGGTTTCATCGCGGGCGTCACGGCACCTCCCGGAAAGCGCATGGGCCACGCAGGCGCCATCATCTCGGGCGGCGCGGGTACGGCTGCCGCCAAGATCGCGGCCATGGAAGACGCGGGCTGCCAAGTGGCCCCGAACCCTAGCGAGATGGCAAGCACGCTCATGAAGATGATGAAGGAGCGCGGCATCGCTGTTGCAGGAAACGCAACCGCGTGATTGATTGTCCAGACGAGCTGCACGCAAGTGCAGCTTGCCTGCAGCGCTCGGCGATGGTTGCGTGATACACGCAGTTGGAGCCGGGTGTGTGGAAGGGTGGCCGAGTGGTCTATGGCTCCGGTTTTGAAAACCGGCGTAGGGAAACCTACCGGGGGTTCGAATCCCTTCCCTTCCTCTAAAAACCGAACGAGGCATCCGCGCTACGTCGGTTGCCCGCGGCCTGATGTATCAAGGCATACACGGCGGCCGCGGGCGCCCTAGTATCGCGGCGCCTCGTTCGGTTTTTCCGGATCCGGGTGCATGTATCGGGAGGCTCGCGGCTTTGCCGCTTGCTGGGAGGGCGGAGTTGCTCGCGGCTTGCCGCTTGCGCAGCGAGGGCTCGCGCCATTGGCGCGCGGGGCGGAGGGGGCGTGAAAAAATGGCGGCGGAAAATGATGGATTCGGAACGTTCACGACAATTGTCCTCTATGACCGTAAGAATGAGAGTTGTCGGGGCGATCGCGGGGATGGTGTTGGCTGGAATGTGTACGCTGGCCGCTTGTCGCGGCTTGCGTGTCGCGCAGCCTGTTGCCGTATACGCTTCAGCCCTCGACGGCGGCGCACCAGCATGGTCCGCCGAACCCGGCGCGGTTCGCTTTGAGGCGGTTGCGAATGTCTTTGCGGCGGACAGTGTTCAGGCTCGACAGGTGATGGAGGTGCTCTGTCGTGGACAGACGCTGAATCTTGAGAATGACGGCTGGCATTGCTCGTGCACGCTCGAGGAGGATTCACGGGCGTCTGTGGTGCTGCGCGGTAGAAAGTGGGGCCACGCCTTTTACCTGCTTCAGGGAACCGTACAGCGGCCCGAGGCCGTGCTCGTGGACGCTCCTCACTCGTGCGGCTGGGAAGAGGGGGACAGAACCTTTCAGAGGACCGTTGTTGTTCACCGGGGCCTAGGCGATGCGTGGGAGATCGCGTCAGAACGTGATGAGCCTTTGGGGGAGTGCGTTGGTACGTCAACCGCTGCTGATGGTCTCATCTGTCACTCAACACGCTGCGAGGATTGCATGCCTGCCAGCGATGTGACGCAGCGGCATCGCTGGCAAAGAAGCGGCGGTAAGGATGGCCTCGTCGTTGAGCCGATCTTTCATTGGACTGACGATGCGCTCGGACTCGAGGCATGCCCGTCCGCGGAGGACGCCGAGCAGAGCCACTTCGTCAGGCTCTACGTGGATAGGATAGATGCCCAACAAAGCGCGGCCGCGCTTACACTCACCGTAGAGGTACACGTGGAGTATGTCTGTGGCGACCTGAGCAGATGTAAGCACTGCCTTGCACATATGCGCCCGAACTACGCGCTTCGGTTTCAGCAGCATGGGGGAGCATGGCAGCTTGTGGGCACACTGCCCGAGGAGCTAAAGCGATTCAGGCCCGCAATCGGCGAATAGTGTCCGTGGCGCGCGCCTCACGCCTTAGCGTGACGGCTATTTCGCCTTGGGAGCTTGCGATGAAGGCGGAGACAAAGCGGCTTCGGTTGGACAGGCCCGTGGCGACTTGGCTGGAAGATGCACTGAACTCGGATCCGAGGCTGGAGCTGCTACCCCTGAGCACTCGCGTGTCCGTCGCTGCCGCCGGGTTCTCGTGCAAGCACGGCGACCCGGCCGACCGCATGATTGTGGCCATCGCCTATGTGTAGGATGCACTATTGGTGATGGCGGATGCAGCGATTCGCGAGGCCAAGAGCGTGAGATGCATCTGGGGGTGACGCCGCGCTTTACCGGGTGATCCCTACCTTTGGCGCTTGCACGGGGGGGGGGACAATGGTGAGTGCCTTGTTATGTTTACGTCCCGAGCAGATTTAGGTGCTTCTTTGGCGCGCAAATGCGTCGTGATTTTTACTCGCGTGGGCTTGTTTGGGGCCGTCGCGCTTCAGATCAATAGTGCCTCGTGTCGTTACGCGGGACCACCGCAAAGCGAACTCGACAGCAAGCTTCGAAAGCGCGCCGCATTCGACTTGAGCTGTCCCGAGGCAGACCTTGCGCTTACGCCGCTGTCGGAGCCAAGTGGAGTGGGAATCGTTACGGCGGAAGGCGTCTCTGGCTGCGGGAAGAAGGCGAGCTATTTGCTCAGCGGTGGCAGTTCGCCTGAGTGGATTCTGAACAGCGACAGCTCCGACGCTCCGGCCAAGAAGTAGCGAACTCTGGCGGGGTTGCTGGGCCTGTCAGAATCTATGTGTAAGTCCAGTCAGGCGGGGAATCGACCTTCAAGCGTGATTGTTAAGTGAGCGCGAGCGAGTTTCCAGTCTCTTCAGGCTCGCCATCTGAGCTCTGCGCGTGTGAGTGCAAGATACACCATTTTGATCACGGCGTCGTCGTTGGGGAAGTGCCCCTTAGGTGTGATGTACTTACGCACCGGGCTGATGGCGGACGCGCTGGCTCGCCGGCCCCCCTTGTGAGTTGGCTAACAATACCGCCTGGTCATGCCGGCATCTGGAACGTCGACGGTCTGTTCCTGCCCATCCTTGCGCGTGGGCGAAGTCGCCACTACGTAAAAAGAACAGGACAACGCAATGCCTACCATCACGCTCAACACCCCCATTGCGACCATTCGCGCAGCTCTGCGGAGCGGTGGCATTGCGCGTGAAGAAGGCACTGCGCGCTTCGTGGCGAGCGTGCGTCAGTCTTTGGCGATCGAGGGCTACAAGGTCTCCGAGGCCATGGTGCGCGACGCGATGACGCAAGCGAAGTGATGCATCTCACCCAGCGCTAGGGCTTACCGCCGAGCCGCCTTGTTCCCATCATGGTAGGTTGAGCCGCGCATGTCTTCGACCAGCAAGAACTATCTGTTGCTCCTGGCCTCGTCCCTCTTCGCGGCTGGCGACTTGTGGATGGGATGCATCGGCAAAGCCGAGGGGAGGGGCGTGGCTGCGCTCTTTGGGCTTTGGGCCGGCGTGGCATGTTGGCAGCTGCGTCAGGCGAACAATGTTGCGCCACACGCGTCCGCCGTCGATGTACGCGTGCGAGCAAGCGCCCGTATCTGCAGTTTGAGGTGGAGGGGCTTCGTGTGAGCACGGGCGCAACATCGTATCTGGTGCCGTGGGATGAGATGGCGATTGTGGGGCATACGGAGCTCCAACGCTGGGATGTGCTGCTTGTCGCTGTGCGGGATGCC
>JAYWGI010000231.1:0-2366 GCA_043779025.1 Myxococcales bacterium | reverse complement strand
GGCTCTGCACCTCCACAAAACAAGCCGCACTCAGAGCGGACGGTACGAGCAATGCGAGGAGGAGCGTGGGTTTCATAGGGCTTTGAGTCGCGAAACCCAAAACCGGCTCAACGATTGTTCAGATGGGCCTCATAGGGCCCTTTGCGCAGCGCCGCAAACCAGCGCGTTTGTGCGCCCCCGCATCGCAGCCATTTTGGGCTATAGCCCACGCCCAACCTCATGAGCACTCCCTCTACGCCGCCCAACGCAGCCATTGCACGCCTCGACGAGATGAACGCCCGCGCCCTTGTAGGCGGCGGCGCAGAACGCGTGAAGAAGCAACACGAGGGCGGCAAGCTCACTGCGCGCGAACGCATCGACCTGCTTTGCGACCCGGGCACCTTTGTCGAGATCGGCCGCTTCATTCAGCATCGCTGCAACGACTTTGGGATGCAGGATCAAAAGTTTTTGGGCGACGGCGTGATCACGGGATACGGCAACGTGGACGGCCGAAAAGTGTTCATGTTTGCTCAGGACTTTACCGTCTTCGGCGGGTCACTGAGCGGCGCCTACGCGCAAAAAATCTGCAAGATCATGGACACGGCCATCAAGGTGGGCGCGCCCGTGATTGGCCTCAACGACTCGGGCGGCGCGCGCATCCAAGAGGGCGTGGAGTCGCTCGCGGGCTACGCCGACATCTTCTTACGGAACACGCTTGCAAGCGGCGTGGTGCCGCAGCTCAGCGCCATCATGGGCCCGTGCGCGGGCGGCGCGGTGTACAGCCCAGCCATCACCGACTTTATCGCGATGGTGGAAAACACCTCGTACATGTTCATCACGGGGCCCGAGGTCATCAAAGCCGTGACCCACGAAGAGGTCACCAAGGAAGACTTGGGCGGCGCCTACGCCCACGCGAGCAAAAGCGGCGTGGCCCACCTCACATCGCCCAATGATCAAGCGTGTATTGCGCAACTACGCGAGCTTCTCTCCTACCTGCCCAGCAACAACCAAGAAGATCCGCCCAAGAAGCCGACGCAAGACCCGGGCCTGCGCGAGGTGCCTGCGCTCGACACGATGATTCCGCTTGAGTCGAACAAGCCCTACGACGTGAAGGAAGTCGTCACGGCCGTGGTGGACGACGGCGTGTTCTTCGAGATCATGGAGGCCTACGCCGCGAACATTGTGGTGGGCTTCGCGCGCGTGAACGGTCGCCCTGTTGGCATTGTGGCCAACCAACCGGCCGTACTCGCCGGCGTGCTCGACATCAACGCGAGCATGAAGGCCGCGCGCTTCGTGCGCTTTTGCGACTGCTTCAACATTCCGCTCGTCACGCTGGTGGACGTGCCGGGCTTCTTGCCCGGCCTCGACCAAGAGTACGGCGGCATCATCAAGCACGGCGCCAAGTTGCTCTTTGCCTTTGCCGAGGCCACCGTGCCCAAGGTCACCGTCATCCTGCGAAAAGCCTACGGCGGCGCGTATGATGTCATGGCCTCCAAGCACATCCGCGCGGACATCAACCTGGCCTTCCCTACGGCCGAGATTGCCGTGATGGGAAGCGACGGCGCCGTGAACATCATCCGCAAAGCGGAGATCGCCAAGAGCGACAACTCCGCAGCCACACGCGCGGAATTTGTTGCAGAGTACAAAGAACGTTTTGCGAATCCGTACAAGGCCGCCGAGCTCGGCTACATCGATGAGGTCATCTACCCGCGGCAGTTGCGCGCGCGTCTCACCAGCTCGCTCGAGATGCTCAAAGACAAGCGCGACAGCAATCCGCCTCGCAAACACACGAACATCCCGCTCTGAGACGGCTCACCATGACCAGCATACTCACGGGTAAACACACGAACATCCCAATCTGATGGCACGCACTAAAAAGGCCGCGAGCCCAATACCGAACCCCGCGACGAGCTCTTCGTTGAGCAAGTCTCAGCTGAAAGAGGAGCTCGTTGCTGCGCTCGAGGAGACGCTGCGTGCATTGCAAGATGCACACAAGTCGACCACGGCCGGCATGACACACCCAGACAACAAGCCGGAGAACGACAAGGACACGCGCGCCATCGAGATGTCCTACCTGGCGCGCGGGCAAGCCATGCGTATTGAGGAGTTTACCCTGGGCGTCTCGGGCGCCAAGGTTCTCAATGTTGCAGAATGCACGCGAGTGCAACTGGGTGCACTGGTGCACACCGAGGATACAGAGGGCGCAGAGGCTTACTACTTGGTGGCCCCGGAAGGAGGTGGCGTGGTGCTCAGCGGAGGCGTCAAGGTGGTCACGCCCAAGTCTCCGCTAGGCAAGGCGCTGATGGGAAAAGAGGCAGGAGACGAAGCCATGTTTGTGGCCGGCGGGGTGGTGCGCGGGCTGAATTTGCGGCACGTAAGTTAGTCGC
>JAYWGI010000230.1:0-2366 GCA_043779025.1 Myxococcales bacterium | reverse complement strand
GTATTCACGGCGGCGCTCCGATAGACTGAGGACCATGTTGCCAGCTCGCCGCTTTCACCCTTTCGTCGGAACTCTGGGCGTGGTGGCCGTGGGTACTGCACTTGCACTCGCGGGCTCGTGCGGAAGCAATTCCGCGGTCGCGCCGTCCGGCGCGCGAGATACCTCGCTACCGCAACAGGCCACCAGCGACGCTGCCAGCATTGCAGTGGATGCAGGACCCAGCGACTCCAGTGCATTGCGCGATGCCGCGTTCCTGAGGCCGAGCGCATTGCCCCCCGGGTTTGAAATGGGCGTGGCCCTTGCCGGGTTTCAGACGGAGATGGGGTGCCCGACGCTCGATGCCGCGCGCTGCGAAGATCGCGGCTCGGATTGGTATCAGTGGATCACAACGGAGAGGGTTTTGAACAACCCCCTCATGTACATGTCCAAGGATGCACCAAGCACGGGCCCCGGCTTCTACGAGCTCTACGCGCAAGACATCGCGCGCGCTTCGGGCGCATCTGCCAATCAGCTTGGGGCCAAGGTATTTCGCACGTCGTTTGAGTGGAGCCGCTTGTTCCCGCGCGCAACCTTCGCGCTCAGCGGCTACGCGGCGATGCGCGCGGCAGCCGACCCGGACGCACTCCGCTACTATCACGATGTGCTCGCGCAGCTGCGCGCGGGCGGCATGCGGCCCAGCATCACCGTCACGCACTACAGCTTGCCGCTTTGGATCCACGATGGTGCACTCTGCAATCAAGACGGCATCGATGCATGCTCCGCGCGAGGGCTAGGAGGATGGGCGCACCCCGATCGCAATCGAATCGTGAACGAGATAGCCAAGTACGCGGGCTTCCTTGGTGCGGAGTTTGGCGCAGAGGTAGACGAATGGGCGACCGAGAACGAGCCGTTCTCGGCGGTGGTCGTGGCAGGGTATTTGCTAGCCACCAAAGACCGCTCCAACCCACCAGGGCGTAGTGCGTTGTGGATGAGTGTGGCCGGCGCCAAGCGCGCGACCATGGCTATGATCGAGGGCCACGCGCGCATGTATGATGCACTCAAATCCGCCGACAGGGTAGATGCAGACGGCGACGGAAAGGCTGCGCGCATCGGCATGGTCTACGCCTTCAGCAAGATCGATCCGCTCACTCCAAACGAGGGCGACGCGCGCGCGGCAGCGAGCGCAGAATACTTCTTTCACGACATGTTCATGAGCGGCGTCGCGTTTGGAAAGGTTGACGAGGACTGGTCCTTAGGCGCGGGCAACGGTGTCTACCGCTCCGATTTGGCAGGGCGTTTGGACTGGCTGGGCGTAAACTATTACATGCGATTTGAGGCTCAAAACTCCACGGTTTCGACCTTGCCGTTCATCTCGCCGCTCATCACATTTAACCTCACGCGCGGCTTCGACACGGAGGCTCCAGGTGGCTTGTATGATGTACTTCTGGGCGCCCGCCGCTATGGCGTGCCCATGGTCGTGAGCGAAACCGGCTACGTGCAAGACAACACGAGGAAGGCTGCCGCGTGGACGGTCCAAACGCTGGAGCAAACCCGCCGCGCAGCAGCCGCAGGCGTCGATGTGCGCGGCTATTACGCGTGGTCGCTGATGGACAACTACGAATGGAACCACGGCATGGGCATGCGCTTTGGCCTCTACGCCGTCGACCCGCGCTCCAAAGCCCGCACGCTGCGAGAGTCCGGCGCCGTGTTTGGCGAGATGGCCAAAGCGCACGCTGTACCGCCTGAGTTGCTGTCCCGATACGCAGGCGTGTTTCCTCGATAGGCGGACGCCTGCAACAATGAGTTGCGCGAGACTACCTCTCGCCGTGCGGCTCAAGCATGTTCATAGTTGTGCGTATGAACACCTCGAGCAAAACCATCCGCACTGTCATCGCGCCTCCCGCCTTTCATTGGGTAGGCGATGGCTTCAAGGTCAAGAGCATGTTCGGTGGGCTTTCGTTCACGGCCGACATCAGCCCGTTCCTTATGATGGACTACGGAGGCCTGGTCACCTTCCCTCCAACCGATAAAAAGCTGGGCGTGGGTCAGCATCCGCATCGCGGCTTTGAGACTGTGACCATCGTCTATGACGGCGAAGTCGAGCACGGCGATTCGGTAGGCAACCGAGGCACCATTGGCCCCGGCGAAGTGCAATGGATGACGGCAGCGGCCGGCATCGTGCACGAAGAGTTTCACGGGCGCGACTTTGCAGCCCGCGGCGGCGCCTTCGAGATGGTGCAGCTGTGGGTCAACCTGCCAGCCAAAGACAAGATGGCTCCGCCCCGCTACCAAGCGCTCACGCGCGACATGATTTCCGAAGTTGCGCTCCCCGGCGGCGGCACGGCCCGGCTCATTGCCGGCGACTTGGAGCAAAGCAAGGGCGCGGC
>JAYWGI010000229.1:0-6408 GCA_043779025.1 Myxococcales bacterium | reverse complement strand
CGGCCACGACGTTGCGGGCGTGGCGATCGAGCAGCTTTTGTAGGTAGGTCTTCTCGCCCTCTTCGATCCAGCGCTCGCGGAAGGTCTTGTAGTCAAGGCGATAGAGCGCGTCGTCGCTGCTCGCGGGTGAGCCCTGAAGCGCAACCAAGCCTACGCTCGGCATGGCCGTGGGCGGCAGAGTGAAGGCGCCCACGACGGGTGCGGCAGGCGTACCCCAAGAGTTGGAAGAGTGTGCGGAAGACCCAGCGTCTGCGACATGTGCGGAGGAAATGCGCACATCGGCAGGAGGCGGCAGGGTGGCCATGGCCGGCGCGGCACTGTGGGCGCGCGCGTGGTGGCTTCGCCCCTCGGCGGGCGAGAGTGCGAGTGCGCCTTCATGCCCCAGTGCCCGTACGCGCTCGACGAAGTTGCGTAGCTCACGCACGTTGCCCCGCCACGTCCGCGAACTGAGCTCCCGCACAAGGTCTGGCGGGAACGCTGGCGCCGAGGCCTTGCGCAAAAAGTGCTCAACCAGCACCGCGATGTCGCTTGGGCGATCTCGCAGCGCGGGCAAAGTGACAGGAACCACCGCCAGTCGGAAGTACAAGTCCTCGCGGAACGTGCCGCTATTGACCATCGCAAGCAAGTCGCGATGCGTTGCGCAAACGAAGCGCACGTCGACCGAACGGTGGTTGCTCTCGCCCACACGACGCACCGTTTTTTGCTCAAGCACGCGGAGCAGCTTGGGCTGCATCGATACCGGCAGCTCGCCAATTTCATCCAAGAACACCGTGCCGCCGTCGGCCTCCTCGATGGCTCCTGCGCGCGTTTGCACGGCGCCCGTGAACGCGCCTCGCACGTGCCCAAAGAGCTCCGCGTCCAGAAGTTGTTCGGGGAGCGCAGCGCAATCCACCACCACAAAGGGCTTCAACTTTCGCGGCCCCGCGTCGTGCAGGGAGCGCGCAACCAGCTCCTTGCCCGTGCCTGTTTCGCCATGAATGAGCACGGACGCGTCGCTCTGCGCGACGCGCGCGAGCGTGGCGTACAGGCGGCGCATAATCTCTGACCCCCCGACGAGATCAACGAAGTGGTCCTCGGGCCACAGTTCGATCTCTTCGGTCTCCAGCGCATCGAAGTCGATGTTGAGTTCGGTCACGCCGACGCGCACGCTTTGGCCTGGTGACAAGCGTGCATGCTGCACAGAATTTCCGAATAGCCAGGTGCCGTTGCGGCTGCCCACATCGCGCACCACCACGCCTGAATCCGTGGGCTCAAACTCCACGTGCATGCGCGACACACTGGGGTCCGAAACAACGAGATCGGCCCCTGGAGACGAGCCGGCGACGGCCTTGCCGCGCAGCGTGACACTGTGTGGGCCATTGCTGTCCACCCAATGAATGCGAGGGACGCGACGTTGTACGCGGATGGATGTCATGGGTGAGGAATCACTTCTAATACGAAACGCTACCCGGGCCGCGGCCGCCCTGGCAACTACCCATGCAAAAAGCCCGCCCACACCGTGCGCGCGCCGGACTAGGGTGCGCGGCATGGCACGATTGATGCGACCCGCCGCCGGCTGGCCCCTCCAAGAGTTTGCGGCGCGTGTCGGGGTCCCGCTTCCCGCGGAGAGTGAGGCCCGACTTGCGTCTTGGCTCGATACTCTCGTTGTTTGGAACGCGCGCATGGACCTTACGGCCGCGCGCTCGACCGACGAGTTGCTCGACCTGATGCTGGCTGACGCCCTTGTGCTGTCTGAGGAGCTCGCGGAGGGCGCAGTGGTCGTCGACGTGGGGACGGGGGCTGGCGCCCCGGGGTTTGCGCTGGCGTGTTTGCGACCTGATCTGGACCTGCATTTGGTGGACCCGCATACGAAACGCATCAGTTTTTTGCGCGTGGCAAGCAGTGAGGCGCGCGTCGAAAATGCGCGCCTGTACCTCGGAAGCATGGAGCACATTGCGCACCGACTCCCTCCGTGCGACGAGGCCACTGCCCGGGCCACGTTCGCGCCGGAGATTTGGCTGGATCGCGCCCGCACCCTGTTGCAAGGCGCGCCGCGAATCTGGCTGTTCCTGGCGCGAGAAGCCGCCCCCAAGGGCGCCGTGGCCGCCAGCGAGCTGCACTACAACTGGCCGATGACGGGGGCCGAGCGTAGCCTTGTCGCCATTAAGCCGACGCACTAATTTCGCGTTCCAGCACACAAGCGCTTGATGCCACTGCAGAAGCGTGGCAGCTCCTAGTGCATGAAGTTCAGTGCACCCGTTGTCTCCGCCTCCCTCGTCACCATGGCGCTTGTCGTTGCGTGCTCGGCCGCGAAAACGCGCAGCGTTGTGGGAGATGAACAAGATGCGAGCGCGGCGATCGCCGATTCTGATGAGCCCAACTTTAACCAGGGCGGCGACTCGGGCGGAACGGCCAAGCCGTTGGAGCCGCTGGGCAACTTAACGGGCACCGTGTTCGCCCCTAACGGCACCCTGCCCATGTCCGGCGCGCTGATCTACCTCACAAACGTCAAGCCCGCGGCCATCCCCAGCGTCGCCTTTTGCGACAAGTGCGTTGAGCTCAACGGGGCCGACTCCACCCTCAGCAAGCCCGACGGCACCTTCAAGTTGAACTTCTTCCAG
Source organism: Myxococcales bacterium (assembly GCA_043779025.1). Classification (GTDB taxonomy): domain Bacteria; phylum Myxococcota_A; class Polyangia; order Polyangiales; family Polyangiaceae; genus JAAFHJ01. Next base: position 3,808 of record JAYWGI010000229.1, on the reverse strand, counting down.
ACGGGTGAACAGTACATCGTAGTGCAAAAAGGCGCCTTCCGCCGCGTGCGTTCGATCAACGTCATGGCGGGCACCACCGCCGTGGACAATGACCTCACCACGTTGCCGCCGCGCACCCAGGGTGACGACACCGCGCCGCGCATGGCGGTTGTCACCCCAACCTACGATCACATTGAAAAAACGCTCGAGAAACTAGGCATTACGCAAGTTGACATGATCGATGAGGACGACGCTGATGCCTTTGTGAAGAGCTCGGCCAAGCTCAGCAAGTACCATGTGGTCTTTATCCCGTGCGGCGCCGGAGGCGAAGGCGGCTGCGCTTCGGACCGCAACAGCGCAACGGCAACCAAAACAGCCTTGCGCACCTTTGTGCAAGGGGGCGGACGCCTCTACGCCACCGACTTTGCCTACGAGTACGTGCACGGCACTTGGCCCGCGCAGGTGACGTGGAACAACAGTTTCGGCAGCGATGGACGCTGGGGCGCGGACGCCGCATCCGGACGAGGAATGGCGTGCGGCAGTTCGTGGACGGGTACTGCCAAATTTTTGGACCCCGGACTCAAAAGCTGGATGGCTGTTCCGTCCGTCAACGGTCCTGGTGCTGTCAGCCTGATTGGCAACTGGAGCAGCATGGTCAAAGTAAACACCGTCACTGGCGTTGACGAAACCGGGGCCAGCGCGCGCCTCACCCCTACCGTATGGGCCCAGGGGCAGCGCAGCGGCGCGTACGAGCCCACGACCGTCAGCTTCCAGGACAAATGCGGCCGCGTCCTCTTTTCCACCTATCACTCGGAGGGCGGGACCACCCTGGACGCCCAAGAGAAGGCGCTACTGTACATCTTGCTCGAGGTGAATACCTGCGTAGGCACGCCCGGACAGCCTGGCTGAAACGAGGCGAAATCAGGTTTTTGCGGGAGTATGGTGTGGGTATGTAGGACATGCCCACACCTTATTTTTTGAGTGCGCGTCAGGGAGCTTGGCCTACCATCGAAAAACGCGCATCTTTTGCGCATGAAACGATTCGCCCTGGGTAGCTTGTTGGTGGCTTCGTTGGTGGCGTGTTCTTCCGCCGTGGAGCGCAACACCGACACCAGCGATCCGCTTGGTCAAAACCAGAATGCGCAGCCCAATTTAAATCAGGGCGACAGCGGCACGGGCGTTATTGGCAATGCACCCATAGGCACCGTGTCCGGCAGGGTGTTTGCTCCCAATGGGCGTTTGCCCATCCCGGGCGCATTGGTTTACGTCACTTCGACCAAGCCCGATGCCATTCCGCAAAAGACCTATTGCGACAAATGCGTAGACACGGGCGGCGGGCAAAGCGCCGTGCTGTCGAAGATCGACGGACGCTTCGAGTTAAAGGTGTATTCTGCAGGCACCTACTACTTGGTGACTCAGAAGGGTCAGTTCCGACGCGTGCGCAGAATGGAGATCAGCAAGGGCTCCGTCACAGTCGCCGACGAAGACACGACGTTCCCAAGCCGAACCTCGGGCGACGACACGGCGCCGCTGATGGCCGTCGTCGCGGCCGATTCCGACGGCTACGATCGCATTGAGCGCGGCCTCGAGAAGCTCGGCATCACGCAGTACGACATTATCAACACAAGCAACGCCGAAACGTTCGTGAAAAGCGCGGCGCGCATGCAGAAGTATCATGTTGTGTTTTTGCCGTGCGGCGCAGGCGGCGTGGGCGGCCCCGGGGCGTGCGGCGCAGATCGCACGGCAGACACCGGCACGAAGAGTGCACTACGAGATTTCGTCAGCTCGGGCGGCAAGCTTTATGTCACCGATTTTTCTTACGAATATGTGAACCAAGCTTGGCCTGGCTACACCAAATGGACCGAACAAAAGCAGGGCGTCATCGTATCGCCCATCCCAGGCATCGAGCTTCCTGGGCCCGACTGGTCCAAGGACGGGCGAGGCAAAGCGTGCACGTCTGAGCCATGGAGCGGTGAAGCAAAGTTTGAAGACCCCAGCATCGGCAACTGGCTAAAGCAAGCCGACGTGGCGGGCAGCGGAAATCTTACCCTTGACGGCAACTGGACAACACTTGCGGGCGTCAACGAAGTCACGGGCAAAGACGAAAATGGCGCGCCGCTCAAGATGACGCCCAAAATTTGGGCCCGCGGTAAAAAGGGAAATGAATTCATCCCCACCACGATCAGCTTTCAGGACACATGCGGCCGCGTACTGTTCTCGAGCTATCACACGGAGAACGACAACGCTTCGGGGGGGGGAGGCGCGACCGAACTCACGGCCCAGGAAGCGTCGCTGATCTACGTGCTACTCGAAGTCAACGCCTGCGTGGGCGAACAGCCCATCGTCCGCTGAGGAGGCGTTGCATGAGCGTACAGTTGCGGTGAACCGCAACGCTGCTTAAGAGGGAGGAATGGGTAAACGCCTGTTCCTCTTTTTGCTGACCAACATGGCCGTGCTTGCGGTTGTGCGTGTGCTCATGATGGCGTTCGGCCTCGACGCCATTCCGTATTCCAATGGCTACGGCGGCATGCACTACATGCCTTGGCAAAGCGTGCTTGCAGGCGCCGCACTCATGGGCTTTGTGGGCTCCATCTTCTCGCTCGCAATCTCCAAGTGGATGGCCAAGCGCAGCACGGGCGCCGAGGTCATCACGGCACCGCGAAACGAGGAAGAAGCATGGTTGCTCGCCATCGTGCGCAACCAGGCAAATACCAAGGGATTGGGTATGCCGGAGGTCGCGATCTTCCCATCCGAATCACCCAATGCGTTTGCTACCGGCATGTTCCGCAACTCGGCGCTCGTGGCCGTGAGCTCGGGACTTTTGCGCACCATGACACGCAAGCAAGTGGAGGCTGTAGTAGGGCACGAGATGAGCCACATCGCCAATGGCGACATGGTCACCCTCACGCTCCTTCAGGGCGTGCTCAACACATTCGTGATCTTCTTGTCGCGCGTCGGCGGGGCCTTGGTGGACTCACTGTTGGCCGGCCGAGGCGACGACCACGAGGAACGTCGTGGCCCCGGCATCGGCAGCTTCGTCGTGACCATGGTGTTGCAGCTCGCGTTCGGCTTTTTGGCGTCGATGATTGTGGCTTGGTTTTCACGTCAGCGTGAGTTCCGTGCCGACGCGGGCGGTGCAGCGCTTACAAGCACCGACGCGATGGCGGATGCGCTCGCCCGCCTCAGTGGTCCAAAGGCTGCGCTGCCTGGGGGTCTCACGGCCTTTGGCATCACCGAGGGCGGCATTGCGACCTGGTTCGCAAGCCACCCGCCCATCGAAGTGCGCATCGCGGCCCTGCGCGATAAGCGCTACGACGCGGATTCCTGAGGCGCGTGGCCAGAGTGTGCTATCCGCCGCGCGCATGAAAGGCGTTCCCACCCTCCGCAGCGATGCGCTCAACGATGCGCTCGAGAAAAGCTTGGCGGGTAAGCCTAATCGGCTTGAGGAACTGCTCACGCGTGCATCCGGGTTGCCCGGTACCAAGGCCAATGTGGACTTGGCCTTGGCCTTTGGCGAGAGCCTCGCGGCCCAAGGCAAGCGCGCCGACAAGCTCATCGAGCGCTACGTGCACCTCTCGCCGGAAGAGGCGCCGGGCAACAGCGCGCTCGAGTTTTTGCCTATGTGCGGCGTCGTCGCCGTGGGCGCACGCGGCACACGTGACCCCAAGTTTCGGCGTAACGCGCTGCAAGTGCTTCACGACGTGGCCGACGACTTTCGCTTCCGTGTGCGCGAGGCCGTGACGCTCGCGCTCATCAGCATCGGCGAGCGCGACCCCGACGCGCTCGTGAGCGATTTGGATGGCTGGACGGACGGCTACTTTCACTCCGC
>JAYWGI010000228.1:0-6429 GCA_043779025.1 Myxococcales bacterium | reverse complement strand
TTGGGGTCGCGAAACGACGCTTACTCCCTCCGCCGGTGGCCCGTGCGCTTTGACTCGCGCTCGGACCTTCGGTCATCGCAAACGCACGGCGCACATGCTCCCCGGACCCCCGCGGACGCCTACTCACCCGCGCGTGTCATCGCTCGCACGGTCGGGGAGAAAGAGAACGCGGCTCTCGACTCACTCCGCGTGAGTCGAGAGCCGCGTTCGTCCGCCGGATCCGGGTGCGTGGTGGTTCGAAACAGAGACCCGCGAATGTGTGCACCATGCACTCTCCCAGAATGCGCGCGCTTCGCTGGCGCATTGCGACACACAGCTCCAAACCCACATGGGGCAAATGTATGCGCACCACACTCTCCCAGAATGCGCGTGCTTCGCTCGCGCATTGCGGCGCACGGCTCCAAACTCACAAGCGGCAAAGCTGTGATCAATGCACTGATCCGAACAGATCTCTCCATCTCCACCCCACACCCGGCCACACTGACTCAGACCAGGACAGATCAGCGAAGGGCGGACCGTTGCGCGGTGTCTGAGCACGGAGCCAGGCCGAGCGGAAAATCCCCAAATCCAAACCTAAGAGCCGAAAGCCAGATCAACGCCATCCAATGGTGGCCCCGCGCGCAACGGCACCCGCCGGTCTCGTCCCGCAGCGGTCAGGCTCAAGCCCAGCGTCGTGGCCAGCGCGCAAAGCATTTGCAAAAGCCGCGCAGCGCTTAAAAACGCATTTCGATCTGCAAGGTTGTGTAGGAGGGCAACGCAGTTGCAATGAGAGAAGTGCCAGCGCGCAAAGCATTTGCAAAAGCCGCGCAGCGCTTAAAAACGCATTTTGATCTGCAAGGTTGTGTAGGAGGGCAACGCAGTTGCAATGAGAGGGAAGTGCAAGCCAGCAGCGGTGTTGCAATGAGAGAAGCGCCTCTTGTGTTAAGGTCAAGGCGATGAGCAAAAATGCTGCATGGGAAGCCCTTCAAGAAGCACTGCTTGCAAAGTGCACCGACCTTGCGGAGCACCTAGGCGTTGACGGCATCGCCGTCGTCGCGGGCGGCGCGCGCATGCTGGTCGGTGTGGGCTGGCAGCCGCCCAGTGAGGGCCAAGAAGTGCACGGCTTGGCAGCGGGCGACAGGCTAGCGTTTCTCTTTTTGGTAAGCGGCGAGGTTGGGTTCATGGACCCGGCCCAAGGCTTGGTCGAACAAGGCCTCGTCGAGGCTTGCGAGTGGGCGGCCTCGGAGGCCGAGGCCTTTGCCGCAAGCGGCGCCGAGAATGCGGCCTTGCTCCCGGTGATGAGCGACGACGAGCTCGAGAAGCTAGACGCGCTCTAAACTCGGGCCACGCCGTTCAGAACGGGGTGAGCTTGAGACTGATGCCACCTGCCAGCACGCTGTAGTTCTTTGCTTCGAGAACTTGGTCGCCCGGGCTCGTGTTGGAGCAGTAGGAGCTCCCTGTGTATCCTGACGCCGAAACAGACGTGCAAGCCCCGACCGCATTGGCAAGGGTGTATTCCACATAGGGCCCAACAGACAGGTACGGCAGCGCGCGATAGTCCACGCCCAAGGCCAAGGGCACGGCGATGGCGTGATGCTCGGCCTTGACGGTCCCGTCTATCGAGGTGCCTGCCGTGGTCGGTATCGACGTGGTATAAGCTTGGGTATCGGCGAGATAGCCCACACCCGCGGAGACCCACGGGTCCAAGGACTTAGACAGTCCGGGCGCACGCGCGAGCGGGTACGCGCGCACGTAGAAGCCCGCGCCCCACGAAGATCGCTTCCCGTCCTTCGCCGAGCTACCCAAGGTGACCGCCGGCGAGGCTCCCACGCCGCCGTAGAGGCCAGCACTTACAAACTTGTCGAAGCGAAATCCCAATTGCGCGGAGGCCATGGGCCCTGTGCTGTAGCCCACACCGGCTCCCGTCGTGTTGGACGTCGTGCTTACCGTCGCTGAGCTTTTTGCGCCTATCGGAGAGGTGTCTCCTGCGCTGCCGTACGCTCCTCGAACCGCGACCTCGAGGCCTCCTTGGTCTGCAAGCGCGACGCCCGAAGTGAAAAGTGCTGAGGTGTAGAATGCATGCAGTGTGAGGCGGAGGTGGTTCATACGCGCGCCGCTAGCAGTTCGTGTGCCAGACGCCAAACGCGGGGATTCCGTTGGGGCGCATCTCTGGAGGTATGACATCTGTGTCGTGCGTGCTCCGCGCCGTCGTGCGCGCGCTAACGATCAGAGCCCAAAGTCGGCGCCGAACGCTGCCGCAAAAAAGGGGCCATCGATGCCCACTGTTCGTCTGCCGTCGGACGTCACTCCGATGCCGGCCACCGTGTCGCCGGCACGCACGGAGGCGCGCGGCGCCCAGCTTGTACGGCGGAGTGCCACCTCGAGTTCCATCCCCACCTGAAGTACGGCGGCTTGACCGCGGTCGCTCTGCACGTTGGCCGACGCGTTGCTCCCGCCGCCCCAGGCGACGCCCGCATCCGCGCGCGGTCCAAGGCCGACTTGCAGCGTGCCGCTCTTGGCGCGCGCTTGCACCGACACTCCAGTGAGAACCGCCGCCAGGTTCAAGTCTCCGCGCGGGTCTGCCTCGGCTCCGTAGGCTCCGCGCAATTCGCATGCAATCTGCACATGTTTGCTCTGGTGCGCGAGGCGGGCACCGGCGGACCACAGGCCTCCCGGGTGCCGCACGTGATGACGTAGTTCCACCGTTGGACCTAGCAACCAGGCGGCAGGTGGCGGATCTTGCGGCCGAGCCTTCGCTGCTTCGGGCGCAGGGGCCGGCGGTGCAGCGACGGGCGCGCGCGATGCCGCGTGCATTTGAATTTGCACGGCTCCGCGACCCAGTCGGGTGACGCTGTCGATCACGGCGCGCTGGCGCTCGGCCGCGACCTCGGCCCAACTCGCGCGTACGAGTTCGGCCGAGGCCAGTGCCAACAAACGCGAGCGTGCGGCGGGCGCCGTGCCGGACAGTTCGATGCCGCGCGCCAACGCCTTGTCGGTGAGCGGATCGATCAAGTGGATGACGACGGCGCTCTCGTCCGCGGCGCAGCGCGGTCGCTCAATGCGCAGGCGCGCTTCGGCAGGGTTTGCGTCTGCGAAGGCGGCCTCAACAACCTCGGACACTCCATCGTTTCGAAGCTCGACGCGCAGCAGCGCAAGATACGATGGCGCGTCGTAGAGCGTGCCCGCCACGGCACGGGCGCATACCGCGTGCTCTACGGTGACGCGCGCGCGTGGGACTTCGCGTTGTGGCTCGTCAGCGCGGGCGGTGGCGTTGGCGAGCAAAATCGCTGCACATGCGCATTTGCATGCGTTTTGCACCAAACTCACGGGGACTCGGTCCCACCCGAGGTTGCGCGCTCAACCGCCAGGTTTGTCAGTCGTTGCTTGGCATCGCTTTGGAGCGCGGGCGCAAGCTTGAGTGCGAGCGCGCGTTCAAGCGCCCACTTGGCCTCTTCGGGGTGATGCAGCATGTCCATCTGTAGCCGGCCCAACGTAAACGCTGCGAGGGCTGCATGCGAATCCGTGCTGTGTTTCACCACCACTTGCTGGAGCGCGGCGGCCGCAGCCTCGTTGCGTCCCTCAGCGCGCAGCGTGTCTGCAAAGCTCATCAGCTCGGACACACGGGCACTCTCGGTGGCTTCTGAGGTAGCGACTAGGCTTGTCGCGCGCGTCGGTGCGGATGCCGGCTTTTGAGTCACACGCTTCGCATCGGAAAGTGCTTCCATTGGAGCGGGCGCATCGTTGCGGATCTCTAGCGATTGCCCGGCCGTGAGCCGAACGGCGTGTTCAGGCACGCGGTCCCCACGCACGATGACGACCCCGTGCTCCACATGCACCTTCACATACACCTCCGAGGAGCTTACCGCGAACTCGGTCCCCACCACTTCGATCGTCGCCAGCGGCGTGTCCACCGTCCAATGGCGTGTGCCTCCGGGGGTGACGGCATAGGTGGCTTTTCCTGTGGGCTGTTTGAGCGCAAATCGCAGTGCCGCATTGTCGAGCAGCTCCACCCGTGCGCCCGGCTCGGCGCGCACCTGCGAGTGGTCTTCGAATTCCGCCTGTCCACCGTTGGCAAAAAGCTCCACGCTTGGGTAGCCGCGTCCATTCGCATAGGCAAGAGGGCCATTGCTACGAGCGGGCACCGTTCGGCGTGCATAGGCACCGGCTCCAACGGCCAAAAACGCGGCTGCGGCCGCAGCAAAATACCTCGCGGAATGCGCATGTACCGCCGGCGAAGCACCGCCCGGAATGGCCGGTTCGATGCGCGCCCAGAGCGCGTCTTTGTCCTTGGCACTCAGCTTGTCGTTCATGGCTGGTCTCCTAGACGGCGTTGAATCTCGTGTTCGGCGGCATCGATGTCGCGCTTGGTGCTCGCGACGGATCGCCCGGTGAGCGTGGCAATTTGGAGCAGCGATTCTTGCTCCACGTGTTTCAAGGTCCACGCCACGCGCTGCACCGGGGGCATCGCGCGCAGCACCGTCGCAACTTTCTCGAGGTCCATACGCGCGTGCAAGGCTTCGGTGGGGCTTGCGCCGGCGGAGGCGACATCGTCCGGTGACTCGAGCTCCCAGCCCACGAACCTCAGCCACCTATCTTTACGCATCGCCATCAAACATACGTTCACGGCAATTTGTTTGCACCATGCACCAAATTGCGTGTGGTCGGTGAGCTGGGCGAGTTTTTGAAACGCAGTGGCGAAGGTTTCTTGTGCCGCGTCCATGCCGCGCTCGCGGTTTCGCAGCATTCGGATGCAGAGCCCGGCGACGGCATCGACATGTGCGTCATACAGGTGTCGAAACGCCTTGCGGTCGCCCGCAAGCGCGCACGCCACGCGCTCGGCCTCCGACATCTGGCCCGATGAGGGAGTCGACGTGGAGACCAAGCGCATGTGGTGGCGTGCGGAGGTTTGCATTCAGCTCTTCAAGGGGTCACGGGCTCAACGTAGGCGATGCGGTAGCCGTAGCCGCCTGCGTTCACGAGCGCGCGGTTCTGAGACAACATCGGGAAGCCTTCGGTCTGCCAGAGCCATTGGCCAGGGTCAGCGCTGTTTGGGAGTGTGCGAACACCTAGCTCCGGGTTGCCGTTGTACTCGCCGCAAGGCTGCACGTAGGTGGCGAGGCCTGACGAGCTCGTGATGTCGACGCGGAGATCAGAGATGCCGATGGGCTGAAGTCCACCAAACTGCGGCGTGTAGCTATACAAGCGCTTGATCACCGTGGTCGCCGCTCCAGAAGGCAAAGGAAACTCAAAGGGGGCTTGGACGCGCCAGATGTCGAGATCGCTTGCGATCACTATGCTGTTTGTTGCTGCCTGGTAGTCGAGCGACTGGGGCGTTGAGTTTGCCCCGCCAAGAACGGCCGACGCCTGACGCTGCAATGCTGGGTCGAAGGGGTCGACGAACCACAAGCCGAGTAAATCCTGCGTAGGATGGGAGACTTTTGAAACGTTTAGAGTCGCGATGGCACGTGCACCAGTGTCAGAGCTCACAAAGAACGGCGCCTCGGCGGGGTTGGATTGTACGATGCGGTTGGATGGCGCGCTGTCGGAGATGTCGAGCGGGCGGGAGGTGATGCCGTTGCTTCCCGTGAGCGAGATGTAGCGGTGCCCGACGTGAAGCCGCGGCGTCGCATACTCCGCCGGAAACGACGCGTCGAAGTGTAGGTCTGTAGCCGTGCCTGCGCCCATGTCAACACGCTGAAGTTTGACGGCCCCGCTGACGGTCGGCAGCGCCACGACGAACAGGAAATCACCGCTTGCTTCATGCAACTCATGAAAGACGTCTGAGCTGCTTGGGGCTCCTCCGAATGAGGAGGTTGTCACGACCCCCGTCTCCAAAGAGACCAAGGCAATTTGCGGCAAAACTCCCGCACCAACATAGCGCTGCGCCGTGGCGACGACATACTTGGAACCTACACCGATTACGCGGTCGAACTTGAGGTCCTCCGTGTCCCACGTGACCACAGAGCCGCGACCCAGCGCGTCGTAGCGCATAAGTGCGTTGCCGATCTTCGGGAGGCTGGTCGTGACCTTCTTGAAGAAGGTCCGCTCCCATCCGCAGCTGTACGTGTTGGCGGGGGCCACGACGGGCGCGCCTGAATCTGCTGGCGTCGCCGCGCCATCCGGAACCGCGGGAGGCACGCTGCCATCCGGGAGAACGGCGACAACCGAGCCATCGGCTGCGCCGGGGGTTGTGGCCAAACCATTGACATCCACCACGCAGGCGGCAGCAAACGCGGAGGCAAGGGCGAGGTAGGGGAGGAGCTGTGTGTGCTTCATGGGGACTCTGATGCGACGACAAATACGATCAGCTCAAAAAAGTGGGCGCTCTCGTCTTTTGGGAGCGCCCAGCGCTGTCGACGCCTAACGTCGGGCACCGCCAAGATGCTTAGGGGCAGGCACCGTCCTGAAGAATCGAGGCACCTACGGAGCCGGCCGAGCAGGCGTTGCCGT
>JAYWGI010000227.1:0-2379 GCA_043779025.1 Myxococcales bacterium | reverse complement strand
GTGTCGGCTGCGACCATCGCCGACGTGAGGGCGTACATCGACACGCGCAGGCCATTGACGGCGGCGGTTGTGTTGCTGTCCGCCAGCCTGGTGACCGTGAGTGTGGCCGGCACGGTATTCGTGCAGAGTGCGTTCTTAGCCAATGCGCAGTCCGAGGCCGCAGCCAACTTCGCCAAACTGACGGACGAGCTCGACATGGGGGCCGTGGTGTACCGCGCCGAAATCATTCAGCGCGTGATGGATGCGCTGGGTGTGATCAACTTCTCGATGTCGTCGCCGGTTGCCGACGTGGCGCTAACATCGGCGCAGGTGGTGACTTTCGACCTATCCGGTCTCACCTGGGTCGCGGCCTAGCATGACGCCGCTCTTTACCCGCGTTCTGCCTCTTGAGCAGGCGACAGGCTTTGAGTCGTACCAGTACCGGATTGCGCCGCCCTGGCTTCAAGGCACGTACGGCGCGGCCCTTCTTCGTGTCATGGGCAGTCTCAAAGATGTGGTCACGGAATATGCGTCGAGCGGCGCAGAGCTGAGACTGCCCGACTACTGCTCGAGCGACGCACTGGCTTACAACGGCTTTGAGCGAAACCTTGAGCGCGGCCTCTCGGAGAGCGACGAAAACTACCGCGCGTGGCTACTCCGCGTCTGGGAGCACTGGACGACCGCAGGCACCGCGGGCAGCTTGCAAAACCAGGTGGCGCACCTGCTTCAAGTTGATCCGCTGAAGGTCTCTGTCACGGGCATCTGGCCCTTTCAAACCGGTGTCGGCGTGACGCGGGTGATCATTCCGCCAAGCGGCTACACCACGACGCCAGAGCCGGGTTGGGCCATTCAGGACAAGGACACGGCTCGGTGGGCGCGCGCGTGGGTTTCTATTGCTGCTGTGCCTCCCTGGGGGTTCGGCACACGCACCTGGGACGATGGCGGCACCTGGGACGGCAACATGGTTTGGGACTCCCTTGCGACGCCCGACGAAGTGAAGCAGGTGACCAACGTACTCAATAAGTGGAAGCCTGCTCACATCGCGATTGCCAGCTTCAAGTTTTCCTCAGGAGCCAGCTCGACTGTGCCCTGGACGTTCACCACCTAAGCGCGAGCAACCATGCCAGTAACCATCACACGCACCGCGACTTACAGCAGCGTGCAAGGACCCGCGTCCGGCGACAACGTTAGCGGCGCGTCACTCGTCACGCAGACGATTCAGCCGCTTGCGAATAGCGACGAGTACATGCGTCAGATTCTGGAAGTGACGGGCGTCAGGAAGGTTCAAGGGTTGTCGCCTCTGAGTATGGCGGGGCCTGCACCGACGCCCGTGTCCGGTATTGAGGCCTTCATCGCGGTTGACTCAAGCAACCGGTCCTTGTGGATTTATGATTCATCAGCCACGGATACGGCGTTATCCAACGTATGTATTGTCCCCAGCTCAGGCGCTGGACGATGGCTCAACGTGTCGGCGATACTGGTACCCGGGCAGCGATTTCGAGGAGCACAGCGCGTGAATGTAAACGTGCCGCTCAGCTCAATGACGCAGCGATTTGCGGGAAGCAGTGGCGCAACTCAACTCGATGGCACGAACTTCTCCGTCGTAAATACGGGCCTACTCAATGGCTTCCAAAAGATGTCGACCAACATCTTTGCCAACTTCAGCTTTCGGACGCGGCTTCCAAGGGGGAAGCTCGTTGGCGCAAGCCTGGTCATGGTCCCCAACGGGAGCGCTGCAGCGGCACCAGGCACCACAAGCACTACGATTGTGCAGCCGCTACGGATGCTCGTCAGAACGGTCAAGGGTTCTCAGGACGTCGTCGCAGCGGGGGGAATCTACACCTACGATACGAGCGCTGGCCTCATCAACGCCGTAACGACGGTGTGGACCGGCACATGTGGCGTCGCTGGAAACCCACTCAACTCGAGCGCGGTGTGGTCCGAGCAAATACCAAAGCTGTTTAACTTCGCCGAAAACACCACCAGCACAAACAGCTCGACGACAGGCGGCACCGCGGGTGTGAACGTCAGCGCCGACCGCGAATACATCTTCACGGTTCTCGACGCGACGTTCGCCGGCTCCGACTACGTGAGCCTATGGACAAACGGACTTCAGCCAATCGTGTACCGGCTGGAGGCGTGGATTGACATCACCGACCAGGGAGCCGGCTGAATGCTGACGCTTCGCCACAAGCGCGGAGACACCTTCGTTCGTGCGGTGACGGTCTACTCGGGGGTCGCACCCTACGACCTCGGTGCAGCGACGGTGCGCTGTCAGATTCGACGCGGCCGTGGTCAGAGCGGAGTGGAGCTTGTCCAGGAGCTCACCGTCGTCGAGTCGTTGGTTGACGTTGGCAAGTTCACCATCTCAGCGACCGCCACGGAGACCGCCCTGTGGCC
>JAYWGI010000226.1:0-6447 GCA_043779025.1 Myxococcales bacterium | reverse complement strand
GCATGTGGCCCGAGCCTCAGGTTGACGAGTCCCGCGCGTGGCGTTGGAGTCGCGGCATGGCCGGTGTTGCAACAGCCATGATGTTTGGTGTGTTGCTCGCGACTATGCCCGTGCAGAGCTTTGCTCAGAGCTCAAGCGCACATGCCGGTACCGTGCACATCGAGAACGACGCCGAGAAGGAAATGTTCGGCTTGGTGCGCTGCATGTGCGGCGGCTGCGAGCGGTTGCTGCTTACGGCCTGCGCTTGCGACACAGCAGATGATTCACGCGCACACATGCGTGCGCAACTACGCGACGGCATGACGGTGCAGCAAATCGTGGCCGACTACGTGAAGGTGCACGGCAGCGACTCGGCGGCACTTCCGCCCAACCGCGGCGCGATGCGTGCAATCTACCTGTTTCCACTTGCCGCTGCGGGTGCCGCCAGCATGGGACTTTGGTTCTTGGTTCGGCGATGGAAAAACAAGCCGCGAACCGTGGCTGCAAGCGCAACGACCGCGCAATCGACCAAGGAGAACTCACGCCTTGACGATGAGCTGGAGGACTTGGAATGAGCTTCTTGTCTGAACGCAACACACCAAGCTTGCTGGTGTACGCAGGCCTGCTGGGAGCCATTGTTTTGGCTTTGCTCCACCAGGTTAGCCTCGGGATTTGGGCACTTTTGGGCGGCGTTCTTTTGTCTGCGGTTTACATGCTTTGGCAAAGTGCGCGGCTGCTTGCAGGCGACACTGAGGTGGCCTCAGAACTGGGAGGCGCACGCTTCGACCCGCGCGGCTTGGAGACCGACTTAGACGAGGAAAAACGCAGTTTGCTTACGCAGCTCAAGGATTTGGAGCGCGAACGCCGCATCGGCAAACTGTCTCAAGAGGACTACGACCTTTTGGCGGCGGACTACAGAGAGCGCGCAAAGCAAGTGCTTGCCGCGATCGATACAGAACTCAGCCCTCAAATGAGCAAAGCTGCGGCATTACTCTCGGCAGACGACGCGGCAACCGACGTAGCCACCGACCTAGCAAAGGGCGACGCAATGGGCGTTGGCACATCATGAGGTGTGCGACGATTCTCTTTGCCAGCTTGTTGTCGCTAAGCATTGCAGCCGCGCAAGCCCAACAGGGGATGAGCCCCGAAGTGGCTGCCAAACATAGCGGCATTGGCCTGCCTGAATCCGGTGCGCCGGAGGTGCCGGCGGTCGCCGAGGCCACAGATCTTGCCTCGGGCACCATTGAGGTCAATGTGCTTGGCCCCACAGGCGCGCCCGAAAAAGATGTTTCTGTGCGCCTGGGCATTGTGGAGAGCAGCATTTTAAAGGGAGATCAGCGTAGCGCGCAATTTGCCGTGAGCGACGAGCAAGGCGTCGCGCGCTTTTCGGGTCTGCAAACCACAAGCTCCTTTGCGTACCGCCCCTTGGTGGAACGCGAGGGCGCCAAGTTCGAAGCCACGCCATTCAGGCTCTCGAGCGAACGCGGAACCCGCGTGCGACTTAGCGTGTACCCCGTCACCCGATCAGTCGAAGGGTTGAGGCTGGGAATGGTGGTTGCGGTTTACATGGAACCCAAAGACGACCGCATTCAGTTCGAAGAGCTCGTCTCCGTCTACAATCTCTCGAGCTCTGCATGGTTGCCCCAAAAGTCCGAGCGAATTTTGCTGCCCGAGGGGGTCACTGGGTTTCAGGCGCAGGAGGGCATGACCGACACGGGCATCGAGAAGGAAGAGGAAAAGGAGACCGGCAAAGTGTACGCGCGCTTGCGCGGTACCTTTGGCCCCGGCGAACACCGGCTCATGTTCAGCTACCAAGTACCCAGTGAAAAAGCTCGTTTTGAGGCCAACCTCGCGATCCCCGCGCGTACAGCACAGCTACGAATCATGGCGGCGCGGTCCGGCAAGTTGAAGCTCGACGTGCCGGGCATGCCGGAGGTTCGTGACGTAACACTGGAGAACGGAATGCGTGTTTGGGGCACGGAAATATCATTCGACAAGCAGTCGGGGAATCCTAGCTCGTATGCTGCCGCACTGTCTGGCCTGCCCAGCCGAGGCATCTGGCCCACGGTGGTGACCGGCGTTGCCTCACTGCTCATGGTCGGAGCCGCGGTAGGGGCATTCCTGCGCCGTCGTCGTGGCATGACGGGCGGCGAGCTTAGCGAGCTGGTTGCCGAACTCAAGGAGGCACAAGCCGGGCTTAAGGACGCTCGTGCCGCAGGAGAGGTTGGTCCTCAGACCTATGCCCGCGAGATGCAAAAGCTCCAGGAACGTCTGGCACGCGCTTTGTTGCAGACGACGGCTGTGGATAAGCTTGTGAACTCAAGCGGGTAATCAGATGTCGAGAAGTGTGGGGAAAAGTATTTCGAGGTAGTTACCGGGGTCCGTCCACGGGTCTGGCGTTGCCCATCCCCTCCATGATTTGGTTCCAAGTTGTTGAATCGTAGAGGAAAGTCCGGATTGTCCACGGTTTCCACAGGCTCTATCTCTATTACTTTCTTTATTTCTTCCTTCTTGTTGGAGAGGGAGAGAAGAGCCTATACCGAGCCAACTGCGAGGCCTCTGAGGCTTCGAAGAGAGAACAACGAGCAATGGAACTTCAAGTCGCCAAAAAAGACATTCTGCGATTGCTGCTACGAACCCAAAACGTAGCTGACAAAAAAGTGTCTTCGCCCATTCTCTCTACAGTGCTTCTCAGCACTGACGGTGATTCCACGCTTCGCTTGTCGGCCACCGATAGCCACATCTCGATCCTCGCGCGCGTTCCCGCCAACGTCAGCAAACAGGGAAGCGTGGCCGTTCCGATGAAAGAATTTGTAGAGCGTGTGCGTGCCATGCCTGAGGGGCCCATTCAACTCGCCGCCAAAGATGGCACGATGACCGTGCGCGCAAAAGCAAGCTCACGCCGCTACACGCAGCGTGGCTTGCCTGGAGCTGACTTTCCGCCGTTGCCAAGTCCAGCTGAAGGCGCAAGCACGCGCGAGCTTTCTGCGACGCTCGTGCGCGATCTTATCGACCGAACCAAGTTCTCGATCTCCACGGACGAGACGCGCCCGCATTTGCATTCTGCACTTATCGAGTGGGAGAGCGATACGATGCGCATGGTGACGACTGATGGTCATCGCCTCACACGCATGCAAGTGACGCTAAGTAGCGCAGTAGAGTCAGGCACCATGTTGCTGCCGCAGAAGGGCGTCGTCGAGCTGCGCGGGCTTTGCGAAGAGGCGTTACTGCACGGGGCTGATGCCAGCATTGTGATGCGTCAGAGTGGCAGTCAGGCGTTCTTTCAGACCGAGGGCTTGGTGCTTGGCGTCAAGCTCGTCGACGCGCAGTTTCCGCCCTACAACCAAGTCATCCCGAAGAAAACATTGTATCCGTTGGTGTTGCCGCGATTGGCCTTGCTCGACGCCATCAAAGCGGTGGCTGTAGCGGCCAGTGAGAAGACCTTGGGCGTCAAATTTGTACTCACCACGGGGTGCTTGCGCATTCAGAGCGAATCGCCCACCACTGGCGATGGTTATGACGAGTTGCCGGTGGACCACGAGGGGCCCGAGGTCACCATTGGCTTCAACGCAAAATACTTTGCAGATGTACTCGCGGCGCTCACAGAGCCCGAGGTGGTCATCGGTGTATCTGGCGAATTGGACCCTGCTACGGTTCGTCCTCATGGCGAAAAAGAGGGCCAGTCTTTTGTGTCCGTCGTCATGCCGATGCGAATTTGACGCGCGGCCGAAACGCGAGCGCTTTTCATGATGAACCTCGTCGCGCGAATTGTTCGCTTAGGCGTACAAAACTTTAGGAACATCGCACTCGCGGATTTGCGTTTCGGGCCGAATTTTAATGTGGTTTACGGCGACAACGGACAGGGAAAAACCAACCTGTTGGAAGCCGCTTATGTGGCGTGCACCTCTAAAAGCTTTAGGGCAAACAAGCTTTCTGAGGTGCTCAGTCGGCCCCTGGTGGGGCCCATGCGCGTGCACATGACGTCCAAGTGCATGGGTGTGGAAACGCAGAAGCAAGTGGAGTTGGAGAGCACCACGCGGCGCGTGCTGATGGACGGCCAAACACCTGAATCGATGTTTGTGTATGCTGCACGTACCCCAGTGGTGGTCTTTCACCCTCAGGAGCTCAACCTGTCGATGGGCCCCTCGCAGCTTCGCCGTAAGTTGCTCGACCGCGTCGCGCTGTACACGGAGCCTTCATCAACCCGTGTGTCTGCAGAATACAAGCGTGCGATGAAAGCGCGTCAGACACTTTTGGGGACGCATGGAGTTCATGATTCTACTTTGGCGGCATTTGAGCAAATCGCCGCCACGCGTGCTGTGGCCATGCAGGAGACAAGACGACACGTCACAGGACACTTGAGCAATCATGCCGCACGCGCGTTCACCGAGCTTGGGGCTGTGAATCAAAAATTCACGGCGAGCTATCGGTGCTCGGGCGAGGAGCGAGCCGACAAGATTCAGGCAGAGCTTAAGCTTTCGCGTGAGGACGACAGGCGGCGAGGTTTTGCCGCAGTGGGGCCTCATCGCGACGAGGTCGTGCTTAAACTCGATGGCAGGGCGCTTCGTGGGCAAGCCTCCCAGGGCCAGCACAGGCTTGCGGTGCTGGCGCTCAAAATCGCCGAGATGCATGCCATCCACGAAGCCACAGGCGCGCTACCCCTCCTGCTCTTGGATGACATTTCAAGCGAGCTTGATGCCAAGCGTACGGCTGCGCTGTTTGCCTTTTTGGATGCGCTGTCAGGCCAGGTGATTGTGACCACCACCCGGCCTGAGCTGGTACCTAGAGGCCGCGCTGAGCGTGCAGAGGTGCGCGTGGAAGCAGGAATGTATGCAGCCTCGCCTTGCCCCTGAGGCGTAGGCTGCTAGTAGACATGGGGTGAACTATCTTGGTATCACTCTCGTCGGGCTGCTTGCATCCGGTTGCTATTGGAGCAAAGACCCTGGCCAGGGCGGGGGTTCGACGTTGCAAGTACCTTCGCAAACCGCGCCCGAGACACAACCGCCCGTAGCCTCTGGGCAAACCTCGCAGGTTGCTTTGTCAGCCAAGGCACGGGTGTTTATCACCCGTGCAACCTACACGGGTAATCTTGGCGGAGTTTTGGGTGCGGATGCCAAGTGCCGGCAGGCGGCCCAGAACGCCGGATTGAAGGGCTTGTTCGTCGCTTTCTTGTCGGACTCGACCCACAGTGCGGCCTCCCGCATCGCAGGCAACGGTCCCTGGGTGAACATGAAAGGGGAAGAGCTTTTCGGCGCCGCCGCTTCGAGCTGGACGGGGTTTCCCAAAACGGCCATTCGTTATGATGAGTCGGGAAATTGGCAAATGACAGACTACTGGACGGGCAGCAAACAAGGGTCAATCCCGGCCAGCAATACCTGCGAGAATTGGTTTTCCGAGGAACCTGAGGGCCAGGTAGGCACAGGGTCTTGGGCCGACAAATTGTGGGTGACCTCAGCGTTGGGAATACCATGTGATTTTGAACGCGCGCTACTTTGCGCAGAGATTCGCTGAGCTTCGGAGAGCAAGACGATGAAACACACTTATGTGCTTTGCATGTTGTTGGTTGCGGCCTCAATGCCTGCGTGTTTTTGGAGCAACACGCCTTCGGGTGGAGGTTCCACCAACGATCCCGCCCAAAAAAAGGAGGACCAGCCAGTCGCAGATACCGCGAAGAAGGTCTTCGTGACCCGTGCGCTATTTACGGGCAAACTTGGGGGGCTTGCCGGTGCCGACGCCAAATGCGCGACAGCGGCGGCTGCCGCGGGGTTGCCGGGTACTTTTTTAGCCTACTTGTCGACCGACACGGTGGCGGCTGCAACGCGCGTCACGGGCGCCGGCCCGTGGAGCAACGCTAAGGGAAAACTCATCTTCGACGGCGGCGCGTCACGATGGGCTGGATTCCCAAAGGCCGGGCTGGAGATCGACGAGACTGGCGGTCAAGTCTATGGGTACGAGGACGGTGGTAGTGGCACTTACTGGACGGGCTCTGACGCGCAGGGAGTCTCGGGCCCAGATCACTGCAAGGCGTGGACGGAGGAGCAAAATAGTTACGGGGTTGTTGGAACAAAGAGCACGACGGGCGCGGCATGGGTGAACAGCGGCCGTATCGATTGCAGTCGCAAACAGTCCCTCATTTGCTTCCAAAACGACTGAATCGGCGCTGCAAATAGTCGGCTGAAACGGCGTTGCATGGGGTAGGCTCCCGCCCCGTATGACCACCGAGATTTCGACCACCAATCCTCCTGTCTCGCCGCCGTCTGACGACGCTCCTTTGGGCGTTTATGGTGCGGGAAGCATCACCGTGCTCGAGGGCTTGGAGGCCGTGCGCAAACGCCCGGGCATGTACATCGGCGACACCAACGACGGATCGGGCTTGCACCACTTGGTGTGGGAAGTTGTAGACAACGCGGTGGACGAACACTTGGGCGGCTTTTGCGATCGCATGAGCGTGATCATTCACTTCGACGG
>JAYWGI010000225.1:0-6458 GCA_043779025.1 Myxococcales bacterium | reverse complement strand
AATCCTGATCTCCTACCAAGGGCCCAGCGTTGTGGCCCCGAACGAGTGACGCAATGAGTTTTAGGCGTCGTCTGCAGTGGTCCTTTGTGGGCGTTGCCGTGGTGGTCCCCACGGCTGCTGTCATGGGCCTGGTGGTTACCGCCCGTCGAGCGGAGGAACGCGATCTGGACGACGCGCTCATCTTGGAGGCGCGCGAGGAGTTGAGTGTGTTGCTCAGCCATGATCAGCGCCTTCAGCCACAACTCTCGGGCGAATTGATCGCTTCAGAGTACGGCACCGAGCTTGTGCGCCATGCGCTCTTGTTTGACCCCGCGGGCCACGTATTGGCCATGAGTCCGGCCATGGGCAAATGCGCGGAGCAGCTGCACCTGGACTCGCCACTGCCTCGTCGCGGGTTTGATGTTCCGTGCGGCGATGTGACGTTACGAGCGGTTGTGCGCGACGCAAAAACGACTCGTCTGGGGCCTCTTGTCATCGCCGTGCCCCGCACAAGTCTCGATGCAGACACGCGCTTTATGATCCGCCTTGCGGCGGCATTTATGGTGGTCTCGTCCCTGGTCGCGACGCTTATCTCCGTTTGGCTGACGCGCAGATTGGCGTCGGGTTTGGAGCGAATTGCGGCCACAACGCGCAGGGTCGCTGGAGGCGACTTGGCTGCGCGCGCGCCAGTGAGCGACGGCGACGACGAAGTGCGCGAATTGGGTCACAACATCAATCACATGGTCGAGCAGATTCAAACGCTCGTGGGCGCCCAGGAGCGCTTCATCGCACACGCGGCCCACGAGCTGCGATCGCCTCTCACCACGCTCTACGGAGAGCTGGCCCTCGCGCTTCGCAAGGAGCGCAGCAACGAGGACTACAAGCGCTCGCTGACGGAGGCTCACGCGTCAGCGTTGCATCTTAAGCAACTCGCCGAGGGCCTGCTCGAACTCGCGCGCGCGGGTCAGCAAGCCCACCCCGATCACGATACGCGTACGGTGACCGAAGCCGTCGCGAGCGCGATCGCTGCGCGGCAGGGGCTTCTGTTCGCCCGCGGCGCGGCTGTGTTCGCGCAAGGCGACGCCACCAAGGTCCTTGCCTTGCCCACGCACGTGGAGCGCATCGTTGGAAATTTGCTGGAGAACGCGATTAAGCACGCGCCTGCAACGAGCACGGTTCGGGTGACATGGTCCGGTGTCGACGACGCGCTTGTGCTGCACGTGGACGACAGCGGCCCCGGCGTGGCTCCTGCAGAGCGCCCCAGACTTTTTGAACCCTTCTACCGCGGGCCCGAGGAGCGCGCCTACGATGGCTCGGGATTTGGTCTGGGCCTTGCGATTGTGCGTGAACTGGCGCGCAAGAACCGAGGCACGGTCGAGGTCTCTGATTCGCCTCAAGGAGGAGCGCGGTTTACGCTGCGTCTTCCGGTTGCTGCCGAACCCGAGTAGAGCCGTTCGTAGCGCCTTGAAGAAGCCTCTACTCTCGATTGCGTTGGTTGCTCTTTCGATCGCGGTGCTGTGGGTGGTGGGCGCGCGTCTCTACAAGCCGTACCCGCCGGACACTACGCCGGAGGGAGCCTACTTGCGTGTTGCGCGCGCATTCGCCGCGGGCCGCCCGGAGGACGCGTTCGCATACACTGAGACCGAGGCGCAATGGGCCAGCTACACGCTCCGGGACAACCGCAAGGCGGCCCTCGCGCGCGCAGCCGGCTTTCCTGCGGAGGAGCGTGCTCGTTTGCATCGGGACTACGACGCAGTGGCTGCGTGCAACGACGGCGCCGATGTATTTGCTCACTACGCGTCAACGCGCAAGTGGGACCAACGGATGCGCAAAGACCTCTCGGGCGTTGACCACGTGGAGCGAGCGCCCGCCGCGCCCGCCGCGCCCGCCGCGCCCGCCGCGCCCGCCGCAGAGGGCCAGAGCGCGGCCTCGGGCGAGCGCGCCACGGTGGTCACCGCAAAAGGCACGCGCTACACGTTTCGAAAACGCGACAACGGCATCTGGGGCATGACCATGTTCACGGCCGATTTGTTGAGCGAAGCGGCTCGCTCGGCCCAAGATTTGACGATGCTGGAAGGCGCCGCTGAGGACTATGCGCGCCGCGCCGCGCAAGCGGCCACGGCCGGCCCCGCAGAGCAAACGCACCGGCTCCTAGATGGCGGACCCGCGCGGCAGCCCTGAGTGCTTCCATCCGCGTGCCAGAAGCGTTCCGAACGCGTCCGCTTGTCCTTCCCAGCCCACAGGCATAGCCGCAATGTGCACAAACCCGGCATCCGCCAGAGCTTGCGCCGCACTGTTGGCGCGCGGACCGCGCACACATGCAACGATGAGGGCGGCGTCGCGCGAGAACCTGCACTCTACACGCGTTATAAAATCGGGATCTGGAACCAAGCCCAACGCGGTGCGCCGCTTGTATGCGATGTTCACGGCGCCTAGCGCATGCCCTTCGGCGAACTCGTCTTCACAGCGCACGTCGAGGTACGTCCAAGCATGCGACGGGCGCGACATTCGGCCCCAGGCCTGCTCGGGCGTGAGCACCTCAAAAGACCGCAACATTGTCCGCAGTTGCGCATTGGGTTAAGACCGTAGGCAGGATGCAGTTGCACACAACTCTTCTACTCGCATTGCTCACGCTGAGCTGCAAGTCTAAGTCCTTGGACTTGTTCGCAAAGCATGGCTCCGGCGAGGGGACCGCAGCACTTCCCGCTGCTTCGATGCACACGGCCAAAGCCCCGGGCGACCTTCCGGGCGCGCCCGTGCTCCGAGCTCCTTTTGACGTGGCGTGGGACACGATGCGCTTGGAGGACGGCATCGTGCGCGCGAATGTGCGTGGCGGAGGTACGGCTGATTTGAGCGTGGACCCCGACTTGCAAAAATTCTCTGAGCGCGCGCTCGCCGCAGCCAAGCTCAAGTCAGGCGCGGCGGTGGCGCTTGATGTGCGCACCGGCCGTGTGCTTGCGTTCGCGTCGTTCCCGCTAGGCGCAACACATCAGGCCCAACTCGCGGGCGCCCCCGCGGCCAGCGTATTCAAAGTGGTGACCGGAACCGCGCTCATCGAGAGCCGCAAAGTGACGCCCGCAACCGAGGAGTGCTTCGGCGGAGGCGGCGGCCAAAAGCTCACGGAGCGCGATTTGGCGGTCGACCCCGATCGCGATCACACCTGCGTCACCTTGGCTCACGCCATGGGGCACAGCACCAACGCCGTGTTCGCACGGCTCGCGGCCCGCTTTGTTCCGCGAGACAAATTGCAAGGTGTTTCGGATCGCCTGCATTTTACAAATGAACTCGGTTTGGATGTCCCGCTGCAACCCAGCAAGTATGCGCCACCTGCCGATGATGCCGGCTACGCGCGCACGGCTGCGGGGTTTTGGAACACCACGCTCTCAGCTCCTCACGCGGCGTGGATCTCGGCTGTGATGGCAGGCCAGGGGCGCGCGCCTCGGCCTTGGCTAGTGGCGCGCGCGCAGCGCGAGGGCTCCGAGCCTTATCTGCACGCAGAGCCCGCTGCTGGCGCCGCAGTGGAACAAGTTGTGAGCCCCGAGGTGGCGAGTGCCGTGACCGAGATGATGCGCACCACCGTGACCGATGGCACGGCGCGCAAAGCGTTTCGTGACGGGGCGGGTCGCTCGTTCGTGGGCGACGTTGCCGTGGCCGGAAAAACAGGCACGCTCACCGACCACGAAAACAAGGTGTACTATACCTGGTTTACAAGTTTTGCTCCTGCGGCTGCGAGCCCGGGTCCTGGTTCTGGTCCTGGTTTTGGCCCGGCGGTTGAGCCCATCGCCATCGCGGTCGTGGCTGCCAATGGCCCAAGCTGGAAGGTCAAAGCCAATGTCATCGCGCGGGAGATCATGCGCCATGCGTTTGCGCAGCGCCGTGTGCCGGGCGTGCTTTCGAGCGCGGTGCCCGCTTACGAGACGCCCGAGCCCAAGAAGCGCAGTAAGAGCACCGCAACAGCAAAAAAGCACTAGACACTACAAGGCGCCAAGCTGACACCTCAGCTGCGAACGTGCTAATGCCCCGACTTATGACACGCATCGATGGCCGCACGCTCAGCCAACTCCGCACGCCCGAAATGGTCCTCGGGTTCCACAAGATGGCCGAGGGCTCGGTGCTCTACCGCTCAGGCGGCACGCTGGTGCTGGCCACCGCGAGCATTGACAACAAGGTGCCGCCGTTTCTGGAGGGCAAGGGCGTGGGCTGGGTAACGGCCGAATACCAAATGCACCCGCGCTCCAACCCTGTGAGGCGCGAATCACGCGACGGTCGTGGCAAGGCGCCATCGGGCCGCACCATGGAGATTCAGCGGCTCATCGGCCGCGCGCTCCGCGCCATTGTAGACACCAAAGCCTTGGGCGAGCGTCAGATTAGTGTGGACTGCGACGTGCTCGAAGCCGATGGCGGCACGCGCACTGCAAGCGTGACTGCGGGCTTCGTGGCGTTGGCGCTCGCTTGTCATAAGTTGCGCTCTACAGGCAAATTGTCGCAGCCGATTTTGCGCGAACCTGTTGCTGCGGTTAGCGCCGGGTCTATCGCTTCGGGCCTGGTAGTCGACCTTTGCTACGCCGAGGACTCGAAGGCCTTGGTCGACCTCAATGTGGTGGCCACTGCGTCTGGCGGGCTTATCGAGGTGCAAGGCACGGCAGAGGACAAGCCCGTGCCGCGCGCCGTGTTCGACGAGCTCGTTACGCTCGCGCTTGCAGGGGCGCTTGAGCTCACGGGCTTGCAGCGCGCGGCGCTCAAAGCACACGGCGTTGACTTGGATGTGCTGCTGATTCCGGCCGGCCAATGAGCGTGCCGCCAAGGCTCGTCTTCGCGACGGGCAACGCCCACAAAGTACTCGAGCTCGAGAGCTTGCTGGCGCCGCTTGGGATAGAGATCTTGAGCTTTCGCGATGCTACAGGCGGGGCGTTCGAGCTCGAAGAAACAGGCAAAACCTTTGAGGAAAATGCACTTCTCAAAGCGGAACACGCGGCGGGCCTCACCGGTATGCCGGCCATCGGTGACGACTCGGGCCTCGAGGTCGATGCGCTTGGCGGCGCACCAGGATTGTATTCTGCGCGTTACGCCGGGCCCGGCGCCAAAGACGCCGACAACAACGCGCGATTGCTCCGTGAGCTCGAGGCCGTTGGCACCGAGCCGCCTTATGCCGCGCGCTTTGTCTGTGTACTCGCCATGGTGTGGCCCGACGCCTCGCGCGCGCCCCTATGCGTGCGCGGCGTGTGCGAAGGCTCAGTGGTGCCGGTGGCGCTTGGCGGCGCTGGCTTTGGCTACGACCCGCTCTTTGTGCCCGCGGGTGAGCAGCGCCACATGGCCCAGCTGAGCGAGCACGAGAAGAACGCCATCAGTCATCGCGGCCGCGCGGCCCGTGCACTCTGCATGGAACTGCAAGCGCCGTGAAGCCCGTGACCGCCGCCGCGCGCTTCAGCACTGTGGGCTTGGACCTGGTGCTTAGCATTGTGCTCTTGGGCTACGCCGGTCACTGGATGGAGCTGCGTTGGGGCTTCGAGCCGTGGGGCATTGTGGTGGGGTCGTTGCTTGGCGCCATTGCGGGGTTTCGATCGCTCTACAAGGCGGCCAAGCTGGCCGAGAAGGAGATGGACGGATGAACATGCAAGGAGGCGTGGCCGCAGCACTTTCGGGGCTGGCATTGGGCGTGATCGAGTTTGGCGGCGTCGCCTGGCTCGTTCGGCGCATGCAAGGGCGCGGCGCTTCCACGGCCGTTCTGTGGATTCTGCGATTGCTGTTCGTCTTTGTGGCCGCCGCTTGGCTCATCACCCACTTCAAGCTCAAGTTTGCCCACTTCGTTTTGGGCTATTTCTTGAGCATATTTGCTCTGTTGGCCTGGGGTATCTTGACCACCATGGACCAAACCAACGAGCAAAAAATCGAGGCTGACGCGGACACAAACCCGCACGCAAAAGACAACGCACCACCTCCGTAGTGCGGCCCTTGCTGCCCAATCATTGGGCGGTTCGTCAGCTCATGCGCTCGAGCACGATGGCTACTCCCTGACCGCCGCCGATGCAGGCGCTGCCCACCGCGTAGCGCTTGCCGGTGCGGCCTAGCTCGTGCACCAAGTGCGTGGTGATGCGTGCACCGCTTGCACCCAGTGGGTGCCCGATGGCGATGGCGCCGCCGTTCACGTTGGTCTTTGTGCCGTCCAAGCCCAGCTCCTTCTCAACGGCCAAGTACTGCGCTGCAAAGGCTTCGTTGACCTCGACCAAGTCCATGTCGGCCAGGCTGAGCTTCGCCTTGCCGAGCGCCGCGCGGATGGCGGGCACGGGCCCAATCCCCATGATGGTGGGGTCTACGCCAGCGATGCCCCAGCTCAAAATCTTGGCGAGTGGCTTTAAGCCGTTGTCACGCGCGTAAGACTCTTTGCAGAGTACAAGCATGGCCGCGCCATCGTTGATACCCGAGGCGTTGCCTGCGGTAACGACACCGTCCTTTTTGAACACAGGTGCCAACTTGCCGAG
>JAYWGI010000224.1:0-2384 GCA_043779025.1 Myxococcales bacterium | reverse complement strand
CGGTCGACTGAATCGTGAGCACGGCGCCAGCTCCAAGCTGTTTGAACTGCGCGACGCTCACGGCCACCGTGTGCGGATGCCCGCTTGCGCCTTTGATGTTGTAGCTCTTTGCCACGCCTGCGAGCGCCTCGGCGAGCGGAATGGACAAGGCGTGACCGTGGTTGCTTCCGATCGCTGAAACTGGGGCTGCGCTGCACTTGGTACGGGGCGCGAGCTCGTCGTCACCGGAGGCCAGTTCGGCATCCTGCTCGGTCGATGTATCGGAGGCGCATGCGACCAACGACGATGCGAACACGACACCGCCGACTGCCATGGCGGAATTTTTGAGAAACAAGCGACGATCCATTTGAGTAGCTCCTTTGGGTGCAGCGTCTTTCGCCGCGATCTCGGGAGTAGCAGCCGTGCCGCAGTGCGCCATGTCGCGGTTGGCAACGCGTGTTGCATGTACTGCATTCCACCCCCGGGAAAGGATGAGCCGGGCAGAAGCCAACCCGCCTCTACCCGGCGCGCACCACACACTGTGCTGCCTTGACCCACGAAGAAGACCAGCTGCGAGCCCGCGGCGGCTGCGACTACAACCCTACGCTCCGTCACCGGCACGGCCTCGAACGACGTTTGGGCCGTCGGCGACGCCGGCACGGCCCTGCATTGGAATGGCCGCGCGCTATCAGTCGTGGCGACCGGTTCGAGCGCTCGCCTGGAGTCCTTGTTCAGCTTGAGCGCCAACGACGCTTGGGCCGTTTGTGGCGGCGGGACGTCGCTGCATTGGAACGGCACGGCCTGGACGACCGCGACGACACCAACCAGCACCTTCCTACGTGGGGTGTATGGCGTCGCCAGCCACGAGGTCTGGGCAGTGGGTGACGACGGCGTCGCGATTCACTGGGATGGATCGTCGTGGAGCGGTGTGACGACCGGCGCTTCCAGCGTAACTATCGGCGTGTGGGAAGCGGCCGACAGCCACTATTGGCGGAGCGGCCAGTCGAGCACCTTGATGCGTTTCAACGGGACCACTTGGACGGTAGCCACGGAGCCCCACGGAGCGTTCGACAAGGTGTACGGGCACGGCCCCAAAGAGGTAGGTGGCTACGGCGCGTTCGGCATGCTGCGGCACTTCGACGGCACGGCCGAGACCGCATCAATGCGCGTACCAGCAGCATTGTGACGAGCTTGTGGATTGGCTCGTCGACCAATGGCTGGTTCACCGTGACTAGCTACGCTCCGGACAAGAGGTGTGGCTTCATCTCGGTGTGGCCGGCATTCCACACACTGCGTCGGACACTCCGCTTACAGCGCATGTGCCAGTGGCAGAGGCACTTCCTTCGCAGTCGGCAAAGATGTCACTTGTCCCAAAGCTCGCGCACGTCGCGCGCTGTCACAGCAAGCAGCAGCCAGCGGTCCAAACGCGCGACGTCGCTACACGCACGTACCCGCTGCACGCAGACCTCCGACACGGCCACCCCGCGAACGCCTAGCACAGCAAGCACCGCGTCAGCCTTGCCTCGCGCCATGCCGATAGCTTCGCCACGAGCTTCGCCACGAGCTTCGCCAATGGCCTCGCCTCGCGCTTCGCCCAAGCTCACGGCTTGGCGGTAATACTTGCCTAGGCTGGGGCTGTCCTCAATCCAATTCCGTGGTGCCATGTGCTCCTCCATCGTGGTGGAAAATCTCTCGCCGAACATTGCCTCCAACAAACGGTAGCAGACTTCTTGCACGCCGGAACGCTCATCGACCAGCAGCGAAATGCCAAGTCGTTGGGCCTCGCACATGCCCTCATCCTGCGCGCTGTGCAACGTGGCACGGAGCGTGCGCAAGACCAGCTCCGTGCCGCTAAGCGGCGCTTCGATTGGCCGCGCCTCCGGCTCAAGCGGCACCTGGCCCGGGCCCAGCACAATAGGGACCAGCGCTCCGTTCGGTCCCAGGCGAATGGGCGTCGCCGCCCAGCGCGCCACATCCGCGCGCGGAGTTAAGACCACAAGCGTCACCGCGCACCGATGCCGGGCTCGCAAGGTTGCAAGATACACGGGCCAACTCCAGCGCTTATCGGGGTCTGCCGATCGCTGCACCTCGATGATCAGAACATGCGCGTCGTCGCCATCGCCCAACTTGAGCACCACATCGGCCACGAAGGCCGTGGGCACAAGCTCGCCCGATTCTTCGGATGCATCCTGCACGGAATCGACCTGCGGCAGCACCACGCCCGCGTAGCCCAGCAACGTACGAAGCAACCCCGGCTCCGCGCGCCGGAACAGCTCGCAGATGGCTTCGTGTTCCAGGGACGGCGACATGGGAGCCGCCCTGCATGCGCCGTGCCACGACGCGAAGTGCGGCGGAATGGTAAGCGCGAGGGTGTCCACGGGGGCGAGTCGGGTGTCCGTGGACGG
>JAYWGI010000223.1:0-6476 GCA_043779025.1 Myxococcales bacterium | reverse complement strand
GGGTACACATCACGCAGCGCTCACCGTCGTACACGATGGTGTCGCCGAATGACACCGCTTTGGGCTTGTGAATGGGCTCATCACGCATGCGCTTCTTCTCGCCGCTTTGCGTCAGCCAATAATCTTGCAGTTTACACTCACCCGCTTGGTCACAAATGGGGCAGTCGACCGGGTGATTGAGCAACAAAGCTTCTTGCACATACTTGCGAGCCTCGGTCACGTGGCCGCTTGAGTCCGACAGGATGTCTGCCCCCTCGACCGCCGGCTGTTGGCACGCGGGAAGCAGTTTCGGCTTCTTGATGCTCTTGTACTGCCCCGTGGCCGAATCCAGCTCGACGACATCGAGCATGAGTGCGCGTTGACCCTCGGCGGGCTTGGTTTCGACCAAACACATGCGGCAGTTGGCCGGCGAACTAAGACCTGGGTGCCAGCAGTAATGCGGGATCTCAATGCCCACTTTCCATGCGGCACGAATAATCGTGTCACCTGGTTCGAATGGGATTTCTTTGCCGTCGAGCTTAAAGGTAGGCATGGCTGTTCAATCTTCTTTCAAAGCCAAAGGCTCAGTGGTCGCACTCGCCACCGATCATGTTGATCGAGCCGAAGATGGGGACGATGTCGCTCAACATGCCGCCCTCGATGAGGCGGGACATGCCTGATGTGATCGAAAAACAAGGTGGGCGAATTCGTAGCCGGTAGGGCGTGCCGCTGCCGTCGCTCACCATGTAAAAACCGAGCTCGCCATTGCCGGCTTCTGTGTACGAGTAGACCTCACCCGCCGGCACTTTGGCGCCTTCCATGATGAGTTTGAAGTGCTGAATCGTGCCTTCGATCGTACTGTACACCTCGCCCTTCGGCGGAAGCACAACGCGCGGGTCTTCAACCATGACGGCGCCGGTGTCTGCCATGCGCTCCATGCATTGCATCACGATGGAAATTGATTGCCGAAGCTCTGCCACACGCACCAAGAAGCGGTCCAAGGTATCGCCCTTCGTACCAACCGGGACATCGAAGTCTACTTCGTCGTACTTCAGGTAAGGATGTGCTTTACGCACATCGTACGCGACGCCGGTCGCGCGCAAACAAGGGCCAGTCCAGCCCAATGCAATCGCATCCGCGCCCGCGATCTGGCCCGTATGCTCCAGACGGTCGATAAAGATACGGTTGGCCAGCAACATTTTCTCGCCCTCCTCTACCGTCGCGATGACGCGCGGCAAGGTGGTGCGGATCATGTCTTTGAAGCTCGGGCTTGGCGGTTTGGCCATCCCGCCGATGCGGCCGAAAGAGTGCGTAAGGCGCGCGCCGGTTTCCTCTTCCATGATGTCCCAGATCATTTCGCGCGCTTTGATGAACCAGAGGAAGGGAGTGAAGGCCCCGAGCTCCATGGCCATCGCGCCTGTGCATGTGAGGTGGTCCGAGATGCGCGCAAGCTCGCCTAGGATCATGCGGTACCACTGCGCACGCTCCGGCACAACGATGCCGCACATTTTCTCAACGGCAAGCGCGTAGCCCACGTTGTTAAGCATGGGCGAAACGTAGTTCAGCCGATCTGCGTACGGAAACACCTGCGCCCAGGTGCCACGCTCGCACATTTTTTCGAAGCCGCGATGCAAGTAACCGATTTGCACATCGGCCTTGAGAATGGTCTCGCCGCTTAAGTCCAACACCATTTTGACGGTGCCGTGCATGGCGGGGTGCGACGGCCCCATGTTGAGCCGCATGGGCTCGGCGGGCAGCTCCAATTCAGATTCGTCGAGTTCAAGATCTAGAGGTTCCATTGCCTATGTTCCTTCAGTCTTGCTCGGGCGCCAGGCCACGTTCGTTACGAGAAAAGCTCATGCCCTCGTCCGCGCCGAAGGGCGCAAGCTTGCCAAGGGGCAAGCCGGCCTCTGCCTCGGTGCGGAATGGGATCAGTGGCTGAATGTGTGCCGCATCGTAATCTTTGCGGAGCGGGTGCCCAACGAACTCGGGGTACATCAGCAGACGGCGCAAATCGGGGTGGCCCTCGAACACCACGCCAAACATGTCAAAGGTTTCGCGCTCTAGCCAGTTAGCCGCGGGCCATACATCGACAAGGGTGGCCAACATGGCGCCCTCCCCTTCGGCATCACCGACGCGGGTTTTGACGCGCAATCGATGGCCAACGCTTGTAGAATACATGTGTGCGACCACCTCAAAGCGCGGGTTGCGCTCGGGGTAATCCACACCGCACAAGTCGGTAAGCATGTCGAACTTGAGCGCCGGGTCGGTCTTAAGGAACTGTGCAATCTGCACCCAAGCGCCCGCATCGACCACAAGCGTGTCATCGCCCCAATTCGAATGTGTCTCCAACACGGCCGCGCCGAAGCGTGACTGCACCGAAGCAACGGCGAGCAGGCTCATAGCTGCACCGTTTTTTTGCTGAGGGACACCAAACCATTGATGTTGCCGATGTCGGCTGGGTCTTGACGCGGCTTGACGATCGCGGGAGTGCGATCTCCTCGCGCGATCTTGTCCTGTAGGAGCAGCAAGCCGTCGATCACGGCCTCAGGGCGTGGCGGGCAGCCGGGCACGTACACATCGCACGGGATGATTTTGTCGATGCCTGCGACGGTAGTGTAGTTGTCGTAGAAGCCGCCGGAGCTTGCGCATGTCCCGAAGGCGAGCACGTATTTGGGCTCCATCATTTGCTCATACACACGGCGAAGTACGGGTGCTTGGCGCTGACTGATCGTGCCTACGACCCAGAGCAAATCGCTTTGACGGGGAGAGAAGCGTGGCGCCTCGGCGCCGAAACGTGCCATGTCGAAGCGTGGACCCGCGAGGCCCATGAACTCCATGCCACAGCACGCCGTAACGAAGGGGTACTGGAAGAGCGAGTACTTGCGCGCCCAACCAAGCACATCGTCAAGCTTGGTGGTGGCGAAGCCGTTCTGATCGCCACTGAGCGTGATGCTGCGATTTACTTCTCCCATTCCAAACCACCCTTCTTGAGCACGTACACAAGCGCCACAACAATCGAGACAAGAAAGCCCGTCATCGACAGAAAGCCCGTCATGCCCAGAGTGTCGAATTTGACAGCCCAGGGGTAAATGAAAACGGTTTCGATGTCGAACACGACGAATAGAATGGCCGTCATGTAAAACTTGACCGACATTTTGATGTGACGACCGCCTGTGCTGTCGTTGCCGCACTCGAACGGCATATTTTTCTCAAGTGTGGGCTTCTTCGTGCCCAGGCTTGCGCCGATGAAAAAGAGCGTGGCGAGCGTGAACGCAATGCCAATCATGAGGAACATCGGGCCGTAGGTTGCAAACATTTGGGTCGACGTGTACTTACGTCGGCCGCGCGCTTAAAGTCAACGATGCAGACGCGCTGTACATGACACAGCACTGTGGGGCACGGTGACGCCGCTCAGCTCAGGGCAGCTAGTGTGTCACCCAGCATGCCTGCAGTGGTCTTCTCGACCTCATCCAGCAGCGACGCGTCGATGCCAAGTTCCCGCGCACGCCTCACTGTTGCGTAGGCCGCGATGAACTTGGCGCGCTTTGCAAAGGCGCTGGCGAGCATGGGCAGCGTGCTCGCCTCGGTGGCACCGAACTCCATCGCGCGCCGAATGGGGGCGATGCATTCACCGAAGCGATCGCGGCGATACAGTGCAGAAGCCATGCGCAAATAGAGAGACGCGCCCACAGGGCCCTCGGGCGCGTAAAGCAACGCAATGCGGAACACCTCATCGGACTGCTCTGTGTGACCAAGCTCCGAAGACGCCGTCGCGAGTACGCCGAGGCCGATCGCCAAGCGCTGACGCGGGCCAGGCCCCAGACGCGCACCATCTGGCGTGCGCAGCAAAATTCCTAGTGGAACAGGCCAGCTCCCCAGGCGCTCGACCACGGCACGCCAATTGCCCGCGCGCTCTTCGGCCTCCGCACGCTCCACCTCGAGAATGTCTATAGGCCCGACAGATGAAGGCTCGGGCTCAACCAAGGCCTCGTACGCATCGCGGATGTGCTCATTGAGGCGGCCCTCAAAGGCTTCGATGCTGCAGCTGTTGTCTGTGCCAGCGCGCCGATAGTGTACGGTACGTGCACCTGCATCGGCGCTCAGTCGATCCAAGCGGTAACCAAATATCGGCGCAAGGAGCAGGCACTTTGCACCGATGGCGTCCTGCAACGCGTCGGCCGTCATGCGCCCTTTTGGCAACGCTCCCGGCGGGTCGCGATGCGCAATGAGGGTCTCCGCCACACGCTCGCGGAACTCGTCTAGACGTACCTTTTCTCCGCTGCTTGCGTCGTCACCAACGAAGAACTCGAGCATGGATTCCGAGGGACGGGCTTGATTCACCGCCACTGAGGTAAATCGCACGCCAAGCAACACCGAGAAGGCCATAAATGGCTCGCCGATGACGCCGCACAGCGCATCGAAGCTCCCGATGGTGGCCCCTACGCGCGTCAGCCAGCCATCCGCGCGCGCGGCGTCTAGCGACCATTCTTCGGGCGTACTGGCGGACGGCGACACAACAAAGAGCATCGCATAAGGTCGGCGCGCAGGTGGAGAAAACGACGCCTTTCCGCGAACGATTTTAAGGCTTGCGTCTACTCAAGCGATTTGAACTTCACGTCGATCTCGTGCAGCCCTGCTCGGAGCCGTTGCATTCCCTCGATGTGAGGGCGCAAGCGTGCGCGATCCTTGGCAAGGTTGTTGAGCTCGGCCGGGTCGGCGGCCAAGTCGTAGAGCTCCCAAGCGCCCCCGCGGGACAAGAGTTTGACGCCCGCCCCTGCTCCGGTGATGAGCGCGCGGCGCGCCTCGTTGAACGGACCCACGGGCATGTCGATGTAGGTGTCGCGCATGGGTTCTTGGCCCGTCTGCACCAAGTCTCCGAGCATGCTTTGACCTGTAAATTCGCCATTGGGCTGAGGCACGCGGAGCAAGTCCAGCACTGTAGGCGCCAAGTCTACATGGCTGCGACGTGCGTCCACCCTGTGCGCCGGCACGTGCGGCGCGCTGACCAAAAGCGGGACGCGCGCCAGCGATTCCCAAAGCTCAAAGCCATGATAGCTCATGCCGTGATCGTTGAATGCCTCGCCGTGATCGGCTGTGATGATCACGGCTGTGTCGGCGCCCCAAGGCTGCGCGCGTAATGCGTCCAGCATGCGGCCAATCTGGCTGTCGGTGAACCACACCTCGCCGTCGTAAGCCGCACGCGAGAGCTTCGTGGGGCCCTTCTCACCCTCCGCGAAGTTGGGCGCGCCCGTATGCGCCACGTAGTCGCGATGCGGGTCCATGTAGTGATACCACGCGAAAAACCGTGAATCTTGCAAGCTCTTATCGCTCAGTTGTTTGATAGCCACATCACTGAGTTTGTCGCTGCTCACACTGCCGTCGTGGTCCATCGATCCCTTAGGCACAGCGCTGGTGTCCCACACCTCGAAGCCTTGCGTAAGCCCAGAACTCGGGGACACATACTTGAGCGCACTTGCGCCAAAGGTGCGGAAGCCTGCCTCTTTGAGGCGCTCGGCAAGCATATGGTTGCTGCTTGGGTATCCGGTAAAGTGGCCGCCATCGCGCGGTGTTTCGCTTGGATATTTGCCTACCATCAGTGGCCCCAGGCTCTTGCCCGTGTAGGACGCCATGGCGTAGGCGCGCTCGAACCACACGGACGTTTGCGCAAGCTCCGTGAGGCGCGGCGCATTGGGTTTGGGATACCCTGTCCACTGCAGATCATGGCGCAAGGTGTCCACGGTGATGAGAATCAGGTTCTTGGCCCCGGCGTATTGCGTGCGATCTGCATGTTTCTCAAAGGCGGCCGCGACGCCAGCCACAGGCGCTTTGGCTATCAAGTCGGCGCCCGAACAGTCCTCGTCGATTCCGTTTCCCGGGATCTCGAGTGCGGTGGGGTTGATGCGCGCATCTGCATCGTTGCAGACACCGCCACCAAACTTGCTAGATGCGCCGTCGCGGTCTTTATCGAAGCGCTTACGTAAGAGGTGCAGCACAATGCGGCTGTACGGCGCTGCCTGCTCGATGTGCGCGGCTTGGTCGGGCAGCATGTTGGCGGCGTAACGCCAGCTTAAAACGGTCTCCGTCCCAACAAACAAGGGCAGCAGGAGGTGGAAAATAATCGGCACCCAGCGAATCGTCAAACGCGCAAACAGATAGCTCGCGACAAGTGGCACCATCGCGTAACCCACCGGGCGCAGGTCCAACTCCTCGCGGCTGAGCACACCCCAGACTCCAAAGAACCCGTGGCCATCGGCTGGGCCTGTGCGTGCAATGTACACCCATGCAACAAGCGCCACGCACCAGCCGAATGCGACAAGTGCGCGTGCATCGCGTTGGGCGCTACGCACCGACTGCACGGACGCAAGAGCCCAAAGCAAACCTGCACCAACGGCCAATGCGACGCTGAACCTAGCGGCAATTTGTGCGGCGTGCGTCGCCGAGGCTTCTGCCGCGCTCGCGTCGCGCAGCTGCGTTGTTGCGAGCGTGAGGAAGAC
>JAYWGI010000222.1:0-2397 GCA_043779025.1 Myxococcales bacterium | reverse complement strand
AGTTCCGCGCCACCGGCTACCTGCCTTCGTACCTGAACGACTTCATCGTCATGGGCCTTGTGAAGCGAGGAGAACGCTACCTATGAACCATGGCTACTTCATGCTGAAGCTCTTGGGCACTATCTCTATGGGCGTCGCCTTCTTCTTCATCGCGTGGATCTCAGTCACCGACGGCGTAGGCATTTTTGCCAAAGCCAAGTCGCGATACTCGGCAGCCCTCGAAAAGCGAATGCGTGCAGTATTCAACTTTACGGACCCCGATCGCATTGTCATCGGCCAGGCGCTCGCCTTCTTCGTGGCTTCGTTGGCAGGGGCCCTGCCGGACTTCCCGATCCCCGCGTGGATCCTGCCCTTGCTCGTCCTGGTGGGGCCGCTTCTGTACTTTGACAACTTGCGTGCCAAGCGTAAAAAGGCACTCGAAGAGCAGCTCGATGGCTTTCTTACGAGCCTAGGCAATGCGCTCAAGACCACCCCCAGCATCGGCGCGGCATTTGCATCCTGCATCGAAATCACAAGCTCTCCCATGCGAGAAGAGATCGAGCTTGCGACCAAGGAGATGAAGGTGGGCTCTACGCTTGACCAAGCCTTGGTGCACATCGCGACGCGCATCCAGAGCCCCGCAGTTGACTCCGCGTTTTCGGCCATTCTTATCGGGCGCCAGGTCGGAGGCAACTTGCCGCGTCTGCTCGACACGACGGCAAGCTCCATGCGCGAAATGCGCCGCCTCGATGGCGTCATCAAAGCCAAAACGGCCGAGGGCAAGATGCAACTTTGGGTGGTAGGCCTGATGCCCATTGGCCTGGTGCTCATCATGAGCAGCTTGATGCCTAGCTTTTTGGCGCCGCTTACAAGCGGGCTCATGGGCTACACCATTTGCGCGGTGTGCGTCGCCTGTTGGGGCACAGCCGTGGTGTGGGCCCGCAATATTCTGTCGTTGGAGATCTGAGCTGCCATGATGTTTCACTACAGCCCTCAGCTTCTGCTTCTCAAAATGGTCTCCGCGATAGTCATCGCAGGCGCCTTCGCCATGATGGTCTACACCGTCATGATCGCACCATCGCAGTCGGCCGGGCGCTTGGGCCTGCGCGGCCTCAAGCGACAACGTTCCGTGGCCACAGACGGAAGCTGGACACAACTAGAGCCGCTCGTTCGATGGTTGTCGCTGCGCACGAGCCGTTTGCTCACCCCCGATTTGCGCGCTGCGATGGATGCCAAGATCACGCTTGCTGGCGACGTGTTGGGCCTCACCGCCGATGAGCTTGGCGCGCTGTCGCTGATGGCCTCCGTGGGGGGTACGCTGCTCGGCTTTTTGCTAGGTTATGTTCTTGAGTACCCGCTCGGGTTGTGTGCCATTTTTGGCTTCGGTTTGGGCCTCCTGGCGCCCTACCTGCAGATCGATGGCATCGCGCAAAAGCGCCTCGTCACTGTAGGCCGCACCTTGCCCTATGCCATCGATGTGTTCGCACTCTCCATGGGCGCGGGCATGGACTTTCCGGGCTCGGTGCGCCAGTACGTAGAGAAGTCCTCGAACCCCTCGGACCCCTTGGTCGAGGAGTTCTCGCTGATGCTGCAATCGCTGAGCTTGGGGCGAACGCGCCGTGACGCGCTGCTCGAATTCGGAGCACGCTGCCCTATCGAGACCGTCACAGAGTTTGTCAATTCGCTCATCCAGGCGGAGGAGCGAGGCAACCCCGTGGCCGAGGTGCTTGCCATTCAAGCGGGCACGTCGCGACAGCGCCGCACAGTCGCCGCCGAGGAGTCGGCCTCCAAGGCAGGCGTAAAACTTTCAGGCCCACTGATGCTGGTCTTTGTTGCGGTGCTGGGTTTGATGATCGGCCCCATGGCCATCAGCATGGGAGGACTATGAAAACGTTGCTCTTCGAGATCCAGGCGCCGCACGCGTCTGTGGAGCGTCTCAACATCGAGGCCGAGCAGGTACTCCTCGGCAGCGGCGCGCATTGCGATGTGCGACTGCCGCTAGACCAAGCGCGCGTGGAGCACCTGCGCATCGACGTGACGCCTCAGGGCGTGTTCGCCACAGCGCTGTCATACGAGCCGCCACCGACGATGAATGGCTCGCCCTTCTCCCAGGTACCGCTGCAACAAGGCGTACCGATACTCATCGCAGGCACCTCCATTTTGGTCTCACTGCAAGAGAGTGCCAAGGGCGCAGGAAAGGATCGCGCGGGCGCCGGTCCCTCGCCCATCGTGGTTGGAGGTGGCGTATTGCTCCTTGCGGCCGCGGCGTACTTTCTCTTCGACTCCCTGGCGCCGCAGCCAGAGGCCAAGGGCAAAGACCTCGCGCCGGTGCTCTTCGAGAAGGCGGCCACCGTGTGCCCGTATCAGGGCCAGCAAGCGCTTTCCTACGGCGAGCAGAACCTTACTCTTGCGGAGTCT
>JAYWGI010000221.1:0-6489 GCA_043779025.1 Myxococcales bacterium | reverse complement strand
ATGTTGGCGGCTGCGACGCCGCCTCGTCCAGGGGTGCGAAGCAGCCCAGGCCCAACACAAAAGGCACGGCCAACGCGATACGGCTCAAGGTTGTAGTCTGCATGGTGAACCTCCGTGCGGTGTGCACCGCGAGCATGCGGCGCACGAACGCAACGCCGCCTCAGCAAGGAGCATGCCAGGATCAAAATGCAGCATATTCACACGTCACGAGTGTCCAGACCGCCGCACACACTGTCCACGGACAGCGTGTCGCGACGCGCAATGTGTCAGGAGCGCTTCAGGAACGCGGTACGACGTTTTCGGCCACCCAAGAGATAATGCTCGCGAGCGCTGTGCCCGGCGTGAAGACTCCCTTGACGCCCGCGGCATGCAAACGAGGGATGTCAGCCTCGGGGATAATGCCGCCGCCGAACACCACCACGTCGTGCGCACCGTGAGCCCGTAGCGCATTGACCACCGCAGGGAATAATGTGTTGTGCGCACCCGACATGATGGAGAGCCCGACGCCGTCCACGTCCTCCTGCACAGCCGCCGTAGCGATCATGTCCGGAGTCTGATGCAGGCCCGTGTAGACCACCTCGTAGCCCGCGTCGCGCAGCGCACGCGCCACCACTTTGGCGCCTCGATCGTGACCATCTAGCCCTGGCTTAGCCACGAGGATACGTACCTTGGCGGCGGATTCCATGACGTCACCCTGTACGGCGAGGGGTGCAGCGCGGTCAAGCCTTCCGGCGACGCAGACCCGCAAGCAGCGCAAGCGTCACGGGGAGTAAAACACTATGCCTGAAGCGATTGCGGACCGCGGATCAACTTGCCGGGACGCGCGCCCGTGAGCTGGTCGTTACGTACCGTCACCACGCCGGAGACCACCGTGGCCACATAACCGCGTGCACGTTGCACCAATCGACGCGCCCCGGCGGGCAAGTCAAACGCGACCTCAGCGTCCAACGCGCGCAGAGATTCCATGTCGATCACGTTCACATCGGCCTTGTACCCCACACGCAAAAGCCCGCGATCGGTGAGGCCGTAGAACTCCGCCGTCTCCTGCGTCTGACGGTGAATGACCCAGGGCAACGAGAACTTGGGGCCGCGTGCACGGTCGCGGGTCCAGTGCGTGAGCATAAAGGTGGGAACACCGCCGTCGCAGATCGCGCCGCAATGCGCCCCTGCGTCCGACAAGCCCATGCGGGTGGTGGGGTGGCCTTGCACCATGTGCGTGAACGACAAGTCGCCATCGCAGTAGTTGAGCAACGGGAAGTAGATAAATCCCTGAGCTCCACGAGCGCAAAGCGCGTCGTAGGCCACGGCGAGCGGGTCCAGCCCTTGAGCCTTTGCGCGCGCGCCTACGCTGTCCTCAAGCTTGGGTTCGTAGTCCACTCTGTCGCCGCTGCTGTGCTGCCCCTCCGCAAACATTTTGTCGAAGGCACGCGTGACGTAACTCTCAAACGGGTTGAGATCTCCCGCGGGTTGCTCGGCCAAAATTTGGGCGCGCACGCTTGGGTCGAGGAGCTTTTTGGAAGCCTGGGCCCAAGGGAGCTTGAAAACCTCACGAAACGTCGGATGCGCAGCGAAGGGATGAGCCGTCAGCCGGAACGACATCACGACCCCGATGGCGCGCCCGGCCACCTGCGCGTACACGGGCTCACCCGCGGCGTGCGACGCCTCGAGCAGAGGCAGCACCGTTTTCCATATCTCGGGAGCCCAGTCGGCCTGATTGAAATTGAAGCATACGCGCCGCCCCGTTTGGGCCGCGAGCTGTCGCATCCAGGGCATCTCATCAGGGACGTTGCCGTGATCTGGCGCCAACTGAAACACGCCGTGTCCGGCCACTTTGAGCGCATCTCCAATTGCAAAAAGCTCGTCCTTCGAAGCCAAGGTTCCTGGCACCAACGTGCCATCCAGTGCGCGATGCAACATCGTGCGCGACGTGGAAAATCCCAAGGCGCCGGCCTGCAGAGCCTCCAACGTGAGGGCGCGCATGTGCGCAAGGTCCTCCGCCGTGGCTGGCTCGTCTTTGACCGCCCTGTCGCCCATCACATAGGTGCGCAAGGGCCCGTGCGTGATCTGACATGCGACATCTAATACGCGCGGCACCTTCTCGACCGCGTTCATGTAGTCGGGAAAGGATTCCCACTCCCACGTGATGCCGTCCGTCATGGCCGCGCCTGGGATGTCCTCCACGCCCTCCATCAACTGAATCAGATTGGCGCGCGCATCGGCTTTGCACGGCGCGAAGCCCACGCCGCAATTGCCCATCACCACGGTGGTCACGCCATGCCACGACGAAGGCGTCATGTCCGGGTCCCAAGAGACTTGCGCGTCGTAGTGGGTGTGGATGTCCACAAAGCCCGGAGTGACCAACTTGCCGCGCGCATCAATCTCGCTCTTGCCGGCGGGAAGGTTGGGCGCCACCGCGACAATGCGGTCACCGTCGATGGCTATATCCATCACTGCGCCCTCGCTCCCGCTGCCGTCCACTACCGTGCCGCCGCGAATCACTAAGTCGTACATGGGCCGAGAAACTACGCGCGTGTCACCCAAACGGACAAGGACCAAGTGCTGCAAAAGTGCGCTGTCAGGCCACGCCGGCGCTGCGCGCGCGAGCGCGTCGCACGCAAGCTACAAGCATGCGCCCGACTCCGTGCGCGTACAGTGCTTGAGTTGCGTGCCCCCTTCCACTACTCGCGGCGTCCATGAAACACACCTCTATTGCTGTGCTCGCGTCCCTGCTTGTTGCCTCCACCGCGCTTAGCCTCACCGGTTGCGAGGACACTGAGAAAAAGGCCATGGAAGCCAAGAAGGTGGCTGACGAAGCCGCAGCCAAAGTGAAGGCCGAGGCCGACGCCCTCGCTGCTGCAACAACCAAGAAGATGCTCGACAGCCAGAAGGAGAGCCTCACGGCCAAGATCACCGACGGCGTCAAAGCGCTAAACATGAAGCTCACCTTCCTCAAGGAGAAGGCCGCCAAGTTGCCAGCGCCCGTGAAAGCCAAGGCAGACGCCGCCTTCGCAGCGTTTGACACCGCGAAGGGCAACGTCACCGCGTTGACCACAAGTGTCACGTCGCTCACGTCCCTGACGGACGCGCCGGCGCTCATGTCCAAGATCTCCACCGGGCTCGACGGCGCAAAGGCCGCACTCGAAGCTGCTGAAGCCATCGTTATCAAGAAGAAGTAAGGAAGACCCCCATGGCACAGTTTGAACACACCTCCGACAAGTTTGGCTACGTGACCTGCGACGACCTCGAAGGCGTCCAAACCGCTCTCACTAAGCTAGGCTACGAGCCCGGCGCGGCCGACGGATTCGACGGCCCCAAGACGCAGCACGCCGTCAAAGCCTTTCAGACAGACGTCAGCATCAAGGTAGACGGCGTCGCCGGCTCCGAGACCAAAGGCGCGCTCGTCGCTGCGCTCGAAGCGGCAGCGGCACCACCGCCCGCGGCTGAAGCACAGCCTGGCTGAAGCGAGGTTGCCTGACTCGAAAGCTCCGCGTCCCCGCCCTTGCGGCAGGGACACGGAGCTTCGGTTTGTGCCTCATCTCCTCGCACATGCCGCAAAAGCCCCGTCGCATGAGGTGCGATGTTGACTCGTCCCTTCCAAACGCTGCTGCTCGGCACCTTGGTCGTTTCATCTTTGACCGCATGCGAAACCACCGCGGAGGTGGATGCCAATGAAGGTGACGCCATCACCGCGGGACAGCTCGTCGCAGGTGATTCGCCCTACTACTGGGCGGACATCCCTTTCGAGCAACATAGGACGGCACTCGCCGCGAGCTTCCCCGCGGTACACGCGATGCTCGCCGATGTGGCGCCCGACAACGATGCATTGCGGCTGCGGCTGCAGGCGTGGGCGGACCGTTTCGATTCCGCCATGCGTGCACGCACCCGCAACACGGTGGCGCCCAAACCGGTGGTCAAGGTACTGGGCTCGAGCAAAGCGTACAATGCGTTTGCAGGCGCCACCTACGCGAGCGTGGGCGCGGCTCTGGGGCCCGCCGAAACAGAATCCGTTCCGGGCGTCTGGCCGGCACTTCAAAACAACGGCACCAGCAATGGCTTTGGCCTCGTCCTCAAGGAGATCCCCCTCGGCTACGCGCGCCCACGCACATGGAACCGTTTGGGCTCCCTCACGCAAGTGTGGAATCTCAACAACAGCGCCGGACAAGGCTGCACGCTCACACCTTCAGGAGCGCGCCTGATCGCGAGCGGCGCGAATTGCCCAAGCGGTGCACTGCGATCGGACGATGTCGTGCTCCAAGCCACCTCGCCGTTCTTGCTTGTCACTAGCGATTTTGCAGCAGACATGAGCGACGAGAGCGCGATTGCGTTTACCATCGCCCATGAGCTTGGCCACATGTACCGCGCGCACCAGTCGCCTCTCACGGTGCGCAAGTATGGGTTCTGGTATGAGCAAGGCCCCAGTGTGGCCAAGCGCCCGCTCCCCGCCGCGGCGAGCGCCGCGCTCGAACTGCAGTATCGAAACATTCAACGCACCCACACGTTGTTCGACGATGTTGTCGGTGCCAAGTTCGCGTCGCGCGCACGCGGCTTGTCGCTACTACTTGCAATTTACACAGAAGCTGCGAAAGCGAAGATGCCGGCGCAAAGTGATCTGGGCATCTCCTCATGCGCGGGCTACGCTGCCTGGGCACAGCGCTATTCCTTTGGAAAATTGCTCGCAGAGGCGAGCGTGGCCTCGGTGCTCTCTCCGGAGCTTGGCCAAGCCTATCTGGGGCTAGAAGGTGTCGTGGCGAGCTGCACGGCGCCCATCAAGTTCTCGTCGGCAAGTAAGGGGGGTGAGGCCAACGTCATTGAGACCTAGTTCCTGTCGGCTTTTCAAGACCCGATGGCGCGCAACCTTTCGGTCCCCCTGCAGCCCCATGATGGCCAGATGCTTGCAGCGTACGTCGCCAACGTGCGTCAAGCGGCCACGCTCTTGGCGGCCACCGAGACAGACTTCCGCGCGAAGCAAGATGCCAACCGCGTCGGCGTTTACACAACCGAGCAGGAGGCCGACGAGATCGCGGCCGAGTTGATGATGCGTGCCGGGCTCACGCGGGCGCAGGTGCTTGCGTCCTTTGTGGCCGTAGCGCGCGCGGTGGATGCCAAGGTGCCCGCCGCTTCAGGCACGCGGGCGACCGGCGACGCGAACGCCAGCACCTGTGGGGCATGGATGGCACGGGACTTCGTTGAGGACGACGGCAAGCCCGTGGCGATGACGCTTGGGGACTTGAGCGATCCGCACCACGGCATGTGCTACCGCCTCTACAACTTGTGGCGTGAGACGGGCGCACATCGCTATTCGCTGGGTGCAGCCCCGGCGCCATTGCAGCCCGCCTGGTCCAGTCTCGTGCAGCACGCACAGAAGCTTAGCGGGGCGGCCAAAGCAAAAGGGCTCTGACGGCGCCTTAAGGCTTCTTGTACTTTGCACGGAGCGTCGCGCTTCCGATCGCACGGGCTTTCACTGCGGCCACAGCCGCCTTGAGCGCCGTGTTCCTGTCTAGCCCGGGGAGCGTCGCCACATCCAAGGCGTAAAGCGTAAACTCATACATGTGCTCGCCGCTCGGTGGGCACGGGCCTATGTAGCCGTAGCTTG
This sequence comes from Myxococcales bacterium, assembly GCA_043779025.1. GTDB lineage: Bacteria > Myxococcota_A > Polyangia > Polyangiales > Polyangiaceae > JAAFHJ01. Next base: position 896 of record JAYWGI010000221.1, on the reverse strand, counting down.
CTCCGCCGTAGTTCTTGGTCTGACGCGCGCCGGCGGGTACCGATGGCGCGTAAGTCGCGTCCATTTTGGCTGGCAGCTCCAGTGTATCGGCAGGAATGTCGTAGCTCACCGAATGCAAAAAAGAGATATTCAGATCGTTGAGCACCAGCGCGTAGCTGAGCGTGCCCGCGGGCCCTGATGTCCAAGAAAACCGCGGAGACGTATTGGCGCCGGTGCATGTGTGGGCCGCCGGAAAACTCTCGCCTGCGACGATCTGGTCGCTTTCCAGTACAAATGGCAAAGCCACGGCGGCGTCTTCGCCTGGCATCTCGGCCGCATCGGGCATTGCCGAGGTGGAGTCCGTGGCGACCACGGAAGAATCAGGAGCCACGACGGGAGGCGCGCCTGTGCTGCTGGCACTGGAGCAAGCGACGCCAAGACACAAGGCCGCCACACTCGAAGTGTACCACGCAGGGGTTCGGTTCATGGCGGCGCTAGCTAGCATCAGACGCGCGACGAGAACAGCCCTCAGTGAATATGTGCACAACACACGCATGAAAATGCAGAGTACACTATTTTGGATCAGGCAGATTGAAGGTGTCGCAAGCCTCCATTTTGCCCGTGCGCATGCCCTGCGTAAACCACGCCACGCGCTGCGCGGACGAGCCATGGGTCCACCCTTCCGGGTTCACGCGCTGGCCAGCTTGCTTCTGGAGACGATCATCGCCGATGGCCGTCGCGGCCGTGAGTGCTTCTTGGACATCGCCCTGCTCCAAGCGCTGCTCGTTGTGCTTGCCCCAGATGCCCGCATAGCAGTCTGCCTGCAGCTCCATCCGCACCGACAGCTGGTTTTCCTCGCGTGGCCTCGCGCGCTGCGCGGCGCGCATCTTGGCCTCGGTGCCGAGCAAGTTCTGCAC
>JAYWGI010000220.1:0-2404 GCA_043779025.1 Myxococcales bacterium | reverse complement strand
AGGGCGAGCGCGTGGTGGTCATCGAGGACGCGGCGGAGCTGCAGCTTCAGCGCACGCACGTGGTTCAACTCGAGGCGAGGCCCGGAGACACACGCGGTCGCGGCAAGGTGGTCATCCGCGACCTGTTTCGCGCGACGCTGCGTCTTCGGCCCGATCGCATTGTGGTCGGCGAGATCCGCGGCGGTGAGGCCCTGGATTTGATTCAAGCAATGACCAGCGGGCACGGTGGCTGCATGTCCACCCTGCACGCCACCTACCCACGCGACACGCTCGCTCGTCTTGAGACCATGGCCATGATGAGCGACATCGAGATGCCGCTTCACGCGCTGCGCGTGCAGCTGGCGTCGGCCGTCAATGCCATCGTGCAGGTCTCCCGTCTGCACGACGGCAGCCGTAAAATCACCCACATCAGCGAGGTGTGCGGCTACGATCCGGTGAGCGGCACCTACGACGTGCGCGACATCTTCGCGCGCGAGTACAAGGGGCAGGACGAGAAGGGCGCCATCATTAGCTCCCTGCTCCCAACCGGCCATCAGCCCACGTTCTTGAGCCAGCTACACGAGCACGGCGTGGACCTGCCCAAGAGCGTGCATGATGCAGTCAAAGCAAAAGCCGCGGCCGGATAACGTGCGCGGCGCGCTCATACCGTGCAGCCTGTCCCGAAACGACTCAGCCCCGCGACTCTAGTGGAGTGACAGGGCTGAATCGTTCTGACCGCACTCGGCGGTAACCCCGCAAAGCACCTACTCGGTGGTCTTGCGCTCACCCAGCAAAATGCCAACGCTCACCGACACCATCTGGTTGAACTTGAAGGTGCGATCGGCGTCCGAGATATTGTTGTCGGGCGTCGTCTGATTAGGATCACCACCGCGCGTGTCGAAGCCCGCGCGGTTCCACGAAAACGGCATCGCGCGGTATTCGATCCCAAACGAGATGTGATCGCTGCTGTAGAAGTTGAGACCCAAACCAAAGGTCGGCGCCAACGCAATGCGCGACTCCAAGTCGAATGATGGCGCCTGCGAGCAAGCGGCGGCTCCGCTACAAGGCTTTCGCTCTTGCAGGCCGACGGCCGCCACGCCCGCGTGGATGTACGCGTCCGTATCGACGAACACCTTCTCGAACATGGCGATCTTGCCACGGAACGGAACCAGCTGCACTTGAGGTGCTGCAACCCACTGCATGCTCGCAAGCTGCTTGGGAAAGTCGGCGCTCCGCAGATTGGTCTGTGTTTGCGCAATGTTGCGCGGCGCGTTCTTGTCGATCTTGTCCGTCAAGTCGGTGTCAAGTTGTACGGCACCGAAAGCACCCCACACGCCTACGCCGAGCCAGTCGGTGACGTTGTATTGCAAGCGCGCGCCCGCAAAAACCGTGCGTCGGTACTCATCGAGCAACGTGAACGAGACGGTTGGAGCAAGCTCCAAACGGCCCTCACGATGCAAGCGCTGCTGACGTACTGCCGGGGCGCCGGCAAGTGGGCCCGTGAGTTGGATTTCCTGCGCTTGGGCCGCACGGGGTGCGAGAGCCAAAGCCAGCGTTGCGACAACGAAAGGGAGAGTCTTGTTCGACATAGGTGCTTCTCTTTCGCTCACTTGGGCAACCGGTATTCCCACGAGGTGGGTAGGAAGACGCTGACGCCGAGTTGGGCCGCCACGTTGTTGGTGAGGCTGCCACTGTCCGCGTACCAGGTGGCTTTGTCGAGCTGCCCGGCCGAGGTATTAGAGACTTTGATATTCTCCAACTTATCGTTGAAAATGTAGTCGCGGAGCTCGAGGTTCATGGCGAACCAGCGGTTGAAGAACACGCGCAGACCGATGCCCGCATTGAACGCGAGCTTGCTCTGCCATGCGAAGTTCCGGTTGTCCGGATCCACCACGGGGATTGGGCGCGTGCTGATCATGCCGACGCCGCCTATGAGGTACGCGTCATAGTGGAAGATGAACTTTCCGAAGCCCGCGAACTTACCGTGGAACGGCACGTAGCTGAGGTTCAGGTTGGCATTCCACTGGTACTCTTGCAGTGGCACGCCCAAACGTGTCGCGCGGCGGTTCTGGAAGTTAAAATCCGAGTCCACGTTGAAGGGCTGATAGAAGTTGCCGTTCACGCCCACGGCGATGACATTGGAGACGTAGTAATTTACCGCGAGGCCGGGGCCCGGGTGGCTTACGAACTGGTCGTTGGCCGTGAAGGACCAATAGGGGTTCAGCTCCAAACGGCCCTTGTGGAGCACGTAGACTTGCTGCACCGCCGCCACATCGGCTTGCACATCGCGCGCCGCCGCAGCCTTGAGGTCCACAGGCTTGGGGCACAGGGCCGGGTTGATGTCGCAAATGCCGCCGCCCGCTTGGTCGGCTGGCGCGACGGTGGCCGTGCTTGGGTCGGTGCTGGGCGTAGGCGCGCTTCCGGG
>JAYWGI010000219.1:0-6550 GCA_043779025.1 Myxococcales bacterium | reverse complement strand
CCTCGATCATGTTTGTGCCGCGCACGAGCTTCACGCCCTCGGGCACATTGGTCTGAATGCCCTTCTCTAGAATAGGTGCAGTGCTCACAGAGTCCCCTGTTGTTCGAAGTAGGTTTTGTACCACGCGACCGTGCGTTTCAGGCCCTCTTCGAGCTCGAACGAAGGCTTCCAGTCAAACCAATCGCGCGCCTTTTGAGCGCTTAGGTACTGGTGGCGTATCTCGTTAGAGGCCTCATTCTTGATAACTGGCTCAACATTTGTGCCCATTGCCGCTGCGATCTTTGAGACCAGCTCGAGCACGTCCACTTGGATCTCATTGGAGTAGTTGAAGGCTTCGCCCGCGACCTTTGGGTTCGCCGCCAAGCGCTCCGCCAAGTCGGTGTACGCAAGCGCCCCGTCCTCCACGTAGAAGTAGTCGCGCACGAACTTGCCGTCCGAACGCACGATGGGCTGCTCGCCGCGCAAGATGGCGCGAACGGTTCCCGGCACGATGCGGTTCCAATTGAGATCTCCGCCGCCGTAAAAGTTGCCGCAACGTGTGATGGCCACCGGCACGCCGAAACTCTTGGCGTAGGAGCGCGCGATAAGGTCCGAGCAAGACTTGGACACGTCGTAAGGATGGATGCCGTCGAGCGGCGTTGACTCGTCGTAGGGAAGGTTCTCGCATGTGCCGTAGGCCTTGTCGCTCGAAGCGACGACCACTTGCTTCACGCGCGGGCTGCGCCTGCACGCCTCGAGCACCGACCACGTGCCTTGGATGTTGGCCTGAAAGGTGCTGACGGGATTGCGGTTGGCGATGCCCACGATGGTCTGCGCCGCCAGGTGGATCACCGTATCGATTTCGTGTTCGCCAACCACCCGCTCCATCAGCGCCTGATCGCAGATGTCGCCACGCACCACGCGCACCTTGCGAAGAAGCGCGCTGTCGCCGCCGCGCACCAACTCAGATTCCGGGATCCAGTCACGCACCAAGCACACGACATCGGCACCCAGCCCCACGAGACGCCGCACCAGCCAACTGCCCACAAGGCCCGTACCGCCCGTGACAAGGGTAGGGCGATCACGCCAGAACGAGGAAGACGAAGTCAGTTCAGTGGTGCTCATAGCGCGGCCGCACCCTACGAATTATTTGGACTCGGAGCACCACCAAAGTTCCTTTTTTTCCCCACTTCGTCCAGTCTCCGGGCGCTATGGGCGTACGCACCAATCTGACCAAACGATGGCGACCAGACATCGAGATCTTTGTCGCTCTTTGCATGAGCTCTTTCGCGGTAGGGGCGCTCACACCTGAAGGGTTTGTCGTGGCCGCGTTGGGGTTGATCCCGCTTCTGTGGCGGGAACGTCGAGGAATAGGCGTGGGCGATACCCACAACGGGCGATTCGCGATCTTGTTTGCAGCGTGCATTATCGGCTTCGATCTTTTTGTCGCAGTGCCCTTGCCACATTTTTTGGTGCGGCTCTTGTCGCCGCAAACTGCCAGTGTGTGGGCGGACGCGCTTGACCCAATTGGTCAGAAAATAAACTGGCACAGCATCTCGCTCGAACCATTTGCCTCCACCCTCGATGCACTCCGCGTGGCGCTCTACCTCCTGTTCTTTTTGGCCATACGTTCGGTCATCCGGACGCCGGGAGGCAACGTGCGTGTAGAGCGCGCCCTTTTGGCTGCTACCTGCACGCTTGCAGCCGTCGCGATGATCCACCCGGCATTGGGAGCCGAGCGCGTGTTCGGCTTGTACAAGCCCGAGACCAGCCGTGGCATTCGCCTCACACCGCTGCTTAATCCCAATCACTTGGCTGCCTACTTGAGCCCAGGTATTTTGCTTGCGATTCAGCAAGCTCAGGACCGAAAGCCCAGCATCCCCCGCGTCTACACATGGTGCGCGCTCGCCGTGTGTTCTGTCACGATGGCGTTTGCTGCATCGCGTGGTGGCACGTTGGCGCTTGCGATTGGCGCAGTGGCCTTGGTGCTGACGCGGCGCTCGGGAAAGCAACGCATCACGGCGTCTGCCCGATGGCGTGCGTTGGTCGCCATTGGAGCCGTGTTCGTCCTCTTTGGGGTCGTGATGGTCGTGCTCCCGCAGATTCGTGCGGAGCTCGTAGACAGCGACATGACCAAGGCGCAGATATGGCAGCACGCCGCGCGCCTGCTGCCCAACTACAAGGCCTTCGGAGTTGGCCGCGGTGCCTTCGGCTCCGCCATCGCGGGCGTTGCCGGGATCACCAACAATGAGTCGCCGACCCATCCGGAGAATCTACTTCTACAGGTCCTGACCGAATACGGCTGGTTGTGGGGCTGCGCGGTGCTTGCAGGAGGCGCGTGGCTGCTGCGCCCGGAACTGCTCGCGCGTGCTGAGCGCACCGCTGTGTGGGCATACTGGGCCACTGCAACGCTGGTGCTGCACGACATGGCCGACTACGCACTCGAGGTCCCCGCGGTTGGATTGCTCATGGCTTTGTTGGTCGCGCGGTACTTGCCGACGCGCGTCGACGCCGTGGTCCCCATTGTAAGGGGCGTGCGCGAAGCCCCAACACCTCCGCTGAGGCGCTTTCTGTGGGCCGGAGCCGCGAGTTTGGCAGGCCTGGGTTACCTGGTTGGCGTGCATGCACCGGCGCGTGAATTGCGTGAGGCTTACACATACATGGCGCATGCACCGCTCTCAGAGGCGCGCGTCGAGAGCCTCGTAAAGCGCCATCCGGCAAGTGCGTACGCCGCCCTTATCGGCGCGCTCTCCGAGCCCGCATTGGGGAGCGAGCGAGCGATTGCGTGGTGTGGCCGCGCGCTCACGTTGGCGAGCTCAAACGGCGTACCCGTGTACGGCCGCGCGCACGCAGTTTTGGCCGGGCATTTGCGTCAGCGCAATCCAAGGCAATCACTTTTGGAGTACGGCCATGCGCTGAGCGACGACGTGCGTCTCACCGGGGCCATCACTGCTGAGGTGTTGGCAAGCGTGCACGATGGAGTGGACCTGCATACGGTGCTGCCGAGCGCGAGCCATGCGTCGCTGCGCGCGGTTTTGCTGGGGGATTGGTGGCCGTCGCTCTGGCCGCGTCTCCCGTCCAGCATGGACGCTGAGCGCCGAGCGTTGGGCCCCGAGGGTGACAAGAACCTTCGCCTGCTGCACGCGCGCATTGTGGAATCGAGTTTGGACGCGCGTGCAGGGGCCCCTTGGTGCACATACAACGGACAGCAATGCGCTGCGGAATCCGTAGCAGGGATTGCTCTGCTACAGAAGGTGAGCTCCGACATGTGCGAGGCGCCCGGGCTGTTACTCGAACTCTCAGAGGGTACGCCGCTGTATGATCGCGCTGCTGAAGCGGCGGAAAAAGCGTATGTGCGTAGTGACAATCGAGATCGCTGTGCGCTCACTTTGATGCGTAGTTACGCGCGCCAGCATGCAGCCGCACGCTTCGATGCCTTCGCATCCGCGATTCGCAAGTGGCCATGCAGACCGGACGCCGGCTGCGTCGCGGTGTTGCTGGAGGCCGCTCAGCAGGATGTCCAGCTTGGGCATCGCGAGAAGGCCCTGGCCGAACTGCGTCGCATCGAGCGAGAGGTGTCGGACGCGCAGCCCATTCTCGAAGCGTCCGGCGCGCTGGCGGTCGCGTTGGGCATGCACGCAGAGGCGGCCGAGAGCTACCGTCGCCTAAGCCGTCGCGTTCCGAGCCGAACGGATTTTGCAGCACTCGCCGACGCAGAGGAAACACTGGCCAAAGCCAAGCGCATCCAAGCGCCAGCGCTCAGCCTCCCCGCAAGCTCAGCGCCATAGAAGGCTCTGGCGCAGAAAACGAAACCGGGTGGCCACTTGCTCAGTGGCCACCCGGTTCATTGTGTGTAATTTACACTCTATACGTCAACGAAGCTCTTGAGCTGCTTTGAGCGCGACGGATGGCGCAACTTCCGCAGCGCCTTGGCTTCGATCTGACGGATACGCTCGCGCGTAACCTCGAAGTCTTGGCCCACTTCTTCGAGCGTGTGGTCGCTCTTCTCGCCGATGCCAAAACGCATACGAAGCACCTTCTCTTCGCGTGGCGTGAGGGTCTTGAGCACCTCCCGAGTTTTCTCCGACAGGTTTTGGTTGATCACGGCCTCAGCCGGTGAGAGCACGTTCTTGTCCTCGATGAAGTCGCCCAAGTGAGAGTCCTCCTCCTCACCGATTGGGGTCTCCAAACTGATGGGCTCCTTCGCGATTTTGAGCACCTTGCGCACCTTGTCGAGTGGCAGTTCCATCTTCTCGGCGATCTCTTCGGGCGTGGGCTCACGACCAAACTCCTGAACCAGGTAACGGCTGGTTCGGATGAGCTTGTTGATGGTTTCGATCATGTGCACCGGGATACGAATCGTGCGCGCCTGATCGGCAATGGCCCTGGTAATCGCCTGGCGAATCCACCAGGTGGCGTAGGTTGAGAACTTGTAGCCGCGCTGATACTCGAACTTGTCGACCGCCTTCATGAGGCCAATGTTGCCTTCCTGAATCAAGTCCAAGAACTGCAAGCCGCGGTTGGTGTACTTCTTGGCAATAGACACCACCAAACGCAAGTTGGCTTCCACCAATTCGGCCTTCGCACGCTCGGCTTGGCGCTCACCACTGCGGATGTTCTCATAGGTGCTCCGAAGCGCACGCACGTCAATTTGAAGCTCTTCCTCGACCTTGCGTAGGCTCTTCTGAGCCACGGCCGCGCTGGCCATCACCTCGTCCGGAGTGACGCCGTACTTCTTCTTGTACTTGCGCTCGAGCACCGCGTCGCTTTTGGCTGCTTTGGCCTCTTTGCGCAGGGTCTCCATCGGGATTCCGGTGACACGCTCAAGCTCGGTCGTGCCGCCCTCGGCCTTCTCGACCTTGTGAATGAGCGAACGCAGCTTGACGACGATCTTGTCGATCGTCTTTTTGCTGAGGCGCATTTTCTCAAGCGCTTCGACCAACTTTAGGTGGTTGTCGGCGAGCTCGGCTTCGATGCTGCGCTTCTTGGGGGCTGCTGCGCCCTCGAGCACGGCCTGAAGTGAACGTGAGTTCTCGTCGAGCTTTTTGACCTTGTCGATGAGCTTGAGGAGCTTGTTCTCGGCCTCCTCCTCATTGAACTCTACGTCGTCGTTCTGGTCGACCAAGTCGCGCACCAGTTCTTTGACGCGCACCTTCTTTTTGCGAAGTTTGTCACCGAGGTCGATGATCTCGCTCACGGCTACGGTGCTGTTGAGAATGGCGCCGAGTACGCGGTGCTCGCCCTGCTCGATGCGCTTGGCGATCTCCACTTCGCCTTCGCGCGTGAGCAGCGCGACGGAGCCCATCTTGCGCAGGTACATGCGCACCGGGTCGTTGGTCTTGGAGTAGATGCTGGAGTCCTCCTCCTCCTTGCCGTTGCGGGCCACTTTCTTAGGCTCGGGCAGATCTTCTTCAATCACGCGCTTGGGCGCGATTTTTACCTGCGTCGTACCGTCAACGATTTCGATGTCGTCGTCCCCGTAGGAGCCGATCATGTCGTCCATGGCATCGGAGGGGCCATCGTCTTTGGCCGAGCTCGCTCCCTCGTCAAAGCTCATGTAGTCGCCGCCCTTTGCGCTGCTCGTGCTGCGGGTCGACTCCGTCACGTCGGAGTACTCATCGGCATCCGCATTGCTGGTAGACGCACTCCCTTTGGCCTTTGCCTTGCCCTTCGCCGCAACAGGTGCAGGCGCTGCTTTGCTCAATGCTGGCTTGACGGGCTTGCCAGGCTTGCTCGCAACGGCCGCGCTTGTGCTCTTAGCGGCCTTGTTTTTGGCGGCTACGGGCGCTGCGGTTTTGGTGGTCGTCTTCTTCGTTGCCATCGGTGCGGGGGACTCTCTGGGGCTCAAGCTTCGGGGGGCACTCCTTTAGTGGAGGCCGTGTTTCTTTTTTGCGCGGTCGTTGGACTCGGTGAGCAGCGCTCGCTCATTTTCCCAGTCGCCTGAGGATTTTCGTTGTTCCTCGGTCAGGCGGGAGGCCTCGTCGGTCAGTGCGATGCGCCTCAAAATGGACGCGTTGTTTAAAATGTCTTGTTTCGCGTCCTGACTGCTTGCGTAGGACGAGGCGGCCATGTGGCGACTCACAAATGCACTCAGAGAGGCGGGGATTTGCTCAAACAGGCTGTCAATGTCCAGTGTTATTTCCGGCTCAGAACGGACGCTCGCACGTAGCGCATGAACGAGCTGGGCGGAAGCTCCCTCGAGCAACTCGAAGCAATTACGTACCTCGGCATCCAGCACAAGCTCCGGATGCTCCACAAGTGCAGCAGATATGGCCTGTCTAGACGCGCTGCCCGGCAAAGCCCGCGCCCGCTGCACCGGCGGCGGCTCAAAGCTGCGGGCTGAATCTTTGACAGCACGCTCCAGCGTGCGAAACGCCTCGGGGCTCTTGTACAGGTCCAGCCTGCCCGCCAAATGGTCCGCGTGCGTTTTGAGCATAGCGCGCACGAGCGGGTCCTCTTCCTCCCGCAGCAGCGTCGCAACCTCGGTCACCCGCGCCGCCCGCTCGAAGGGGTCCGCGTGCTTAAAATTCTCGTCCAGCGCTGCATTCAGCAGGTACTCCAGTAGGCTTTT
>JAYWGI010000218.1:0-2422 GCA_043779025.1 Myxococcales bacterium | reverse complement strand
CCTCGTGCACGACGTCAGGAAATTGCATCAACTCGCGCGCCAAAGCCCACTCCTCTGGCGTCTCCAGCGCGATGTGCCCCTCAGCCGCGGCCTGCACGTCGCCCTTGCGAAAGATCGACTGAATGCGCGCGTAGGCGTACTGCAGGTAGGGCCCTGAGTTGCCTTTAAACGAGGTCATCTTGTCCCAGTCGAAGGTGTAGTCCGACGCCAGGTTTTGCTTCAGATCTGCATACTTGACGGCGCCAATGCCGATGGTGCGCGCGGCGTCGTCGATCTGCTCCGCGGGAATCTCCAAGCCCTCTTCTTGCACGCGCACACGCGCACGCGCGGTGGCTTCAGTGAGCAAACTCTCGAGCGTGACGGCTGTGCCGTCGCGGGTTTTGAGAGGCTTTCCGTCGGTACCAAGTACCGAGCCAAAGCCCGGATGCTGCAGGCGCGTCGGGATACCGAGCATGGCCGAGAGAGCGAATAGTTGTTTGAAATGCAGCCCTTGGCGCGCATCGACCACGTACACGGCGCGGTCCGCTTTTAGCTTGTCGTGCCGGTACTGCAGTGTCGCGATATCCGTTGTAGAGTACAAGTAAGCTCCGTCCGCTTTGCGTACAATGAAAGGCTGCTCGTGCTTCTTGAGATCCGCCGGCGCGCCATCCAGTTCGTGAAAGAAGACGCACAGCGCCCCCGCATCCTCGCGCACCAGCTTCTTCTGCTCGAGCAACGCGATGACGCCGGGGAGCATTTCCTCGTAGGCGCTTTCGCCCATCCACAAGTCGAACTCTACGCCCAGCATGGCGTAGACGCGGTCTAAGCTCGTGCGCGTCGCCGAGACGAATTGCTGCCAAAGCGCGCGATTGGCAGGGTCGCCCGCTTGCAACTTGGCAAGCTCGGCGCGCGCGGTGTCGCCCACCGTGGGGTCTTCTTTTGCAGCAGCGGTAGCGAGCTTGTAGACGCGCTCGAGCTCCACGACGGGGTCTGCCGCGAGCGCGGCTTGGTCACCGAAACGCCGCATGCCCACGATGAGCGTGCCGAACTGCGTGCCCCAGTCGCCGAGGTGGTTGTCACCAGTGACCTTGTGACCGACCTCGCGAAACAATTTGACCATGGCTGCGCCCAAGATGCTGGAGCGCAAATGACCCACGTGCATTTGCTTCGCGATGTTGGGGCTCGAAAAGTCCACAACGATGTGGCTGGGTTTGGCCACGGGCGCAACGCCGATGCGTGCATCTTGCAAGGTTGCATTGAGCGAGCGGTTCGCAAAGTCGGCGGCGAGCGTCAGGTTGAGAAATCCTGGGCCTGCAACCTCCACCTTGGAGAACTGGGGGGCCTGCTCCAGTAACGCGGCTGTGGCGAGCGCCAAGTCACGGGGGTTCTTGCCCAAGCGTTTTGCAAGCGGCAGCAGGCCGTTGGCTTGGTAGTCTCCGAACTTTGAATCGCTGGCGCGGCGTAGCACTGCGGGGGCGTTCTCGCCCGTGGCTTCAAGGACTGCGGCTTCGACCAAGTTGCTCAAAAGAACGTGTAGGCGCATGGGGCGCAGGCATACTCGAATCACACGTTGAAAAGAACCCTTGCTGCGCGTGGCGTGCGCGCGGGATGTTGCGCCCTCATGAACACCGCGCTTGCCTATGCCAAGATAGCCCTGAAATCGCGCCGTTCGGGGCCGGCAAGTTTTGAGGCCTTCTCCGCGAGCGTGGCTGTATCGCCCACCGCACAATGGCTTGTAGATTACACGCATGTAACCGGCCTGCGTGCAGAGTCGGGCGCACACCCCATCACGTCGCTGCAGGTGCTGGCGGGCTCATTGCACGTAAACATGCTCTCCGATGCGCGCGTGCCGCGATCGGCGCTCGGGCTTGTACATGTGCGCAATGTGTTTGAGCAGCTCGGTGCGTTGCCTGCGGCCGCGCTATGGGAACTACGCGCCACATTGACACCGGTGCATTCGTCGGAGGGCAAGCTCACGGGGGTACAGTTGGTCACGCTGGCACATACGGGCGGCGAGCTACGTTGGCGCTCCACCATCGACGCCGTGTGGCCAACGCCCAAGAAGAGGGGCGAGAAGAAGGGCCAGAGCGCGCGGGCAGCGAGCGTGAGCGCAGGCGAGGGGACACAAACCCTGTTCGTGCCCGGCGACACCGGGCGTCGCTATGCGCGGGTGTCGGGCGACTACAACCCCATCCACCTGCATGCAGCCACGGCGCGCTTGTTCGGCTTCCCAAAGCCCATCGCCCACGGCATGTGGACGGTGGCGCGCGTGCTCGGCGCGTTTGAAACGAGCAAAGCGCGCCGTGTAGAGGCGCGCTTTAAGAGGCCGCTGATGTTACCGAGTTCGGTGAGCGTGCGCGCATCGGGGGAGGGAAATTCCTCGCTCTCGTGCGGTTCGCCCGACGGTACCAAGACCTACTTGGAGATCATTATCTCGCTCGAT
>JAYWGI010000217.1:0-2424 GCA_043779025.1 Myxococcales bacterium | reverse complement strand
TGATCACGATGCACGGCTGCATCGCCGTTCCCTGATCTCCCCACTCAAGCGTGAGCGTCACGCCCAAGCACCACGCGGACCACAGGGCCGCCGTTTTGAGCATCGGTGTTTGGGCCGCACGGTGCGCGCGCGCCGCCAAGAGGCCTTGGGCAATGCGCGGCCACCACAGGAGCGCAAAGCCCACGATGCCTCCATACTGCAGCAGCCCCAGCACGGTGTTGTGGGGATGATACTGGTATCCTGCAAGGAACTCGGACACGTCCACGCTGGCAGCATATTCGCGGTACGGGTGCCCAAAGCCCGAACCAAAAACAGGCGCGTCGGAGATGGTCTTGATGAGGTTCAAGTTCTCGATATCGCGCGAGGCCGTGGACGCATCTTTTTGATCGAACATGGACCACACCAGGCGCGCCGGCTTGAACATGGGCGCCTCTGAATCCTTGCCCAGATCCAGATACCCCAAAAGCGCGGGGACGCCGAAAGCGACGTAACGGATGAGCTTCTTCTTGGTGCGCGAATGGGCCATGAGCAGAAACGCCGACAGTGCACCGAAGGCCCCTGACGCATACGCCACGCGGCGATTGTTGAACACAATGCCCGCCAAAATCAGCGCGCCAATGCCGAGCGCGCGCACAAGATCGCGCTTGGCATTGCGCTCTACCCAGACGCACGCGAGCACCCCCAAGGCAGCCACAAATGTAACCGTGTCGGCATGGTGCGTCGCATACTCAGGCGTCACGCCTTGTGGGCCACAGACCACAAAGTAGACCCAGGCCGCCAGCGCCGCGCGAAGCACTGCGGCAAGCACGACGAAGGTGCCAAGCGCCGTGAGCGAGGCCTGCGTGCCGAGCGCGGCCAGCAAGGCGAGCCCCTCCACCACGGAGAGTAGCAAGGGCAGTAGCTGCGCAAAGCCATGCTGCGAATTGGCGCCCTCGCGCGCAGCGCCCACACAGAGCGCCACGACGAGGCCTGCGCCCAACGTAAGGTAGGCCGAGCGCGCAAGCTTGAAGCCCTGAAGCGACCATTGCGCGCGCGCGCCTGCGCGCGCCTTGCGCCACAGCAGCGCGGAGAGCACCAAGGCAAACGGAAAGCTCCCGCCGGGAACCTTGAGCTCTGTCATCCGAGCAAACATGGCGGCATCCGGCGCCTCCAGAGGGCTTGTCCAATAGCCTGCACCGGGCACAAACTCAGGCTGCTCTAGCCACAGCGCCAAGAACACGAATCGCTCTGCGCCTATGTGCGCCGGTGGCCGCAAGACCATCCACGCGAGCACGGCGACACAAAGCCACGCAGAGAACAGAGCACCGGCCTCGCCCATGTTTTCGCTGAGGGCGCGGCCAACCAGACCCAATGCGAGCGTGATCCCCGTGAGCGTGACCCCCTCTTGCAGGGGGCGTCTCCCCGCGTCGATGCGCAGCCATTTCACTGCTGCGGCGCCGGTTTGGGCCGGTAGCTCGCAGCGACGAATCCGCCCAGCTGCAGCAAGTCTCCAGGCAAGGACGGAAACTGCGCCACCGTGGTTTGCCAGTTGAGTCGCGTGCCTGCCTCCAGCCATACGCTGGTGGCGACCCGCGCTTCGGCGGCGAGCTCACCCGCAACCATGCGATACGCTTGTCTGTAGGATACAGGATTCGCATCCGCCGATTGCACAAGCGGCGCGAAGGCCCGAGCAAAGCTCCCCTGCGCACGCAAACCGAACTGGGCGTTTCCATGGCGCGCAGCAAAAATTGTCTCCGAGCGTTGCACCAAGCTGCCCGCAAAAGGGTTCACCCAAGGAGCCAAGCGCGAGACAAATGCCACCTCGGTATGCACGGGGCCACGCATACTGTTGTGCACCAGCGCGAGCTCACCGCCGGGGTAAAGGATCGCCGGCTGTGCGCCAGAGCCAAATGCCCCAAGCCCGACCACCGACGCGCCACCGGCTAGCTCGACTCGACTGCGCTCCGTGAGCTTGCGCTTGTACCGGCCCCACGCCGTGCCCACATAAGCATCGGGGTGCGTGCCGCCAATGGGTTGGGTCTGGTTCACCTCGGGCGTCGCCGTGACCTCGAACGTGTCGCGCGGGCTGAGCGCGCGGGTGAGCGTAAACGCCAAGCCGGCATTGCGGCTTGTGGGGAAGTACTGGCGGCCTTCGCTCGTTGGCGTGCCATAAGACATCGCGACAGCCTGCACCTGCAGCGACGTGCGCGGCGAGAAGGCGTGCAGTACCGAAGCGTTGGCATAGCCGCCAATCACATCGAGCCGAATTTGCGGAATGAGAGGGTAGGCTCGCGGCACACCGGGCAACCCTTGGCCATCCCAAGGCGGCTGCAGCACCAGCGTATTCGCCGAGGCCGAACCGTAAAGGCCCGACACCAACACCGCGGCGCGCGTGCGCGGGCCTACCTGGCGCTCGAACTGCAGAACGGCTTGATGCTGCGTGTC
>JAYWGI010000216.1:0-2424 GCA_043779025.1 Myxococcales bacterium | reverse complement strand
CCAGGTGGCCCACAAAGCCGCTTGGGTTGCTCGTGGGGCCGCGCGTGCTGAGCTCGAAGCTTTGCCTGTAGCCTGCGTCAACAAACAAGCCCCAAGGGCTGAGCAGGCCGAGGCTGGCGGTGACGTCGGCGTTGTTGTTGGTGCCGCGCGCGCGCTCGCGTGACTCCGTGCGCTCGATGTTGCGCGTCGTGCTCAAGCCGGGCGCAAGTGTGAGCGAGGGCTTCCATGCCCACGCCACGCCGGGCAGGTAGCTCAGCGGAAGGGCGACGCCTGTCTCGGTGCGTGAACGCGTGAGGCACACGTCGCCGCCGTCCAAGCGGAGCAGGTCGTTGCAGCTTTGCGTGTCACCCACCGACAACGTGTAGTGCGCACGCAGGCCCACGCTAAGCGCGTCGCCGCCGGGCTGGCCGAGCGCGAAGCGTAAGTGCCCCGCCACGATTGGGCCCATCATCACGGCGGTGCTGTCGCCGCCCGCGACGGCGACCCGAAGCGCCACGTCCACATTGGGCGCCGTGTGCTTTTGCGGCGCAGGCGCGCTTGCGACGGGTGCGGGCGGAGGCTCAGGTTTTGCAGGCTCGGGCGCTGGGGGCGGCGCGGGAGGAGGCGGCGCGGGGTCTACGTGCACGACCTGCACATGCAAGGTCTCGCCATAGAAGCTCTCAAAGCCGTCCTCATCATAGGCGCTTACCCGCAGGTAGTAGTCCCCTACTTTGAGGTTCTCCACGTGCAGCGTGTGCGTCGACCCTGGCACCTTGGCGTCTACCAGGGTGTTCAATAAATCGGCATCTGTTGCTACTTCCACGTGGAAAAAAGCGGCTTGGGACTGGACATACTCCGCATCTAATGTGGCCGAGGTGGTCTCGGTTTTGGTCACCGCGTCGGGCTTGATCTTCCACAACGGCGCCAGTGGCAATGGCTTGGGCGGCGAGGGCGCGCGGCCCTCCACAACCTTGGTTCCAAAATTGGATGCAACATCCACGGATTTGCCCATGGCCGAGACCTTCGATGTGCCACGATACACGCCGACCCGCGCGGCGTGCCTTGCATCTACGGCAATCTGCACCTCGCTCTTGGTTCCTGGCGCTACTTTGGCGCTGCCTCCGGCGAGGGTGGTGCCGCCCGCGAGCTCTCCCAGACGAGCACGTGCGGAGCCGCTCACAATGGTGGTCTCATTCGTTCGTAGCGAACCCGCGCGCTTGGCATCGCCCAAAATGACGACCAACGTCTGGTCGCCCAAGCGGAGCTCGGTCTCGTCGCGGAACACCACCTGTGCGCTCGACTGCTCCTGCGTGCTGACCTTGTTGCCGCGGTACAGCGGGTCCTCGCGCTTGGCGGGATGCGGGTCGGGCGCTTGGACCTCGACTCGGTTGCGAAGGGCCCCGACGCGTGCATCGGGACCCGTTGCTCGAGGGGTGGGGGCGGGCAAGTGAAGCACACGACCCGGCACCAGCAAGTGGGGAGAGGCGCCCATACTTGGGTTGGCATTGTGTATGTACTCTACAAGTTTGCTGTCGCCGTAGAAGCGAGCGGCAAGCCCCGCGCAGGTTTCGCCTTTGACAATCGTGTGGTCCCGCGGCAGCGTCTCCTCTGCCGCATGTGCCGAACCTACAAGCAGGTGCAACGCCACCAGAATCTCCGAAGCTAGAATTCTCCTCATCGGCGTCTCTGTATCATTCTTCGAGCTTTGCGCACGGCCGTATCAGGATCGCCACCTTGCAACACGAGGTCTCCGGCGCCCGCCTGCACCCACGTGGCGGTTTCCGATGCGTGGGACACTCCCACGACCAAAACTGGCACAGGCTGGCACTCTGCAACCAAAGCGGTGCCGCGCGAGGCCGCGAGCACAACCAATCGAATCTTGTCGCCGTGCAGTTCTGCGGGAGGGGGCTCCGGCTTGTTCCACATAGTCACCCGCATGCCCGCCACGGACAATCCCGTTTGCAGAGCTGCGAGCGATGGGTCGTCGGCATCGCCCCAAAGGAGGACGCGTGGGTAGTCGGTGACTTCGGCTCCAGCCGCAATGGGCTCAGGCGACGGCGAAGTGCGTAGCCCTTCAGGGCGGGACGCAATGCCCGTGAGCGCGCGATCGTCTCTGGAGAGGCCCGCCGCCAGTTGTCGATCGTCGGCCGAACGCTGGCGAAGCGCGTCGGGGTCGGTGCCCGCCAGCGCTGCCGCAAAGCGATCGCGCATCTGCGCCGCGGTCGGGCGCTGCTCCGCACGCTTGGACAGTGCGTCCCGCACGACGCGCTCAAGGCCTGCAGAGACCGCGCGCTTGAAACCCACATCGGCGATGAACGGTGGCTCCACAAACATGTGGTTGGTCAGGAGCGCCGCCATGTCGTTCGCCACAAACGGCGGCACGCCTGCGAGCGCGTAAAACAACATGGCGCCCCAAGCGTAGACATCCGTTTCAATGCCGACCGC
>JAYWGI010000215.1:0-2428 GCA_043779025.1 Myxococcales bacterium | reverse complement strand
CGACAAGCTCCACGTGATGCGCGCCCCATGACCGCACATTCATGCCCTCAAGGCATTTGTCCCGCGGCAGGCCGCTGCGCCATGCGGTGCGTGCTTCAGCGTCTTTGGAGAGCCCCAAGCGCGGCTCTTTGAGCGGGCCCGCCGTGAGCGCCAACACATAGGTTTGCCCTGGCACGCGCAGCTCCAGCACGGCGGCCGAAGCGTCGCGGTGCGCACGTTGAACCAAAGCACCGAGCAGCGTCATGCGCAAAGCCCATTGCACAGAACGCCAAAGCGCGCGAGCCTCTGCAGCGAGTCTCTATGATTTCAAACACTCCCGCCATGCGCCCCGCGGCACCTATTTTTCTGATGTGTGAAGCCATGCGTGCGCGGGGTGAGAATGTGGGGGCATGGCTTGCGGAGCGGGGCTTGCCGAGCGCCGCCGCGGAGGACCCTTGGTTGCAACTTTCATCGCATTTGCTTGAAAAATACCAAAATGACGCGGAGCGAGCGATTGGAGCACCGTCTTTGTCCAGCTCGGCACGTATGTCGCGTCTGTGGTCGCCGATCTTGCGCTCCAGCCACAACGTGCAGGATGCACTGATCGACCTCGCGAAGCGGGGCGTGGTGCAATTCAGTTCCAACCCCAATCCCCGCTCGATCTACGAGATTCTCCCCCCCGGTGGGGCGCTACTCATCTGCAGCGTCGAAGACCTCACGCCGTGCTCGCATGCGCTCCTTTCCGAGACGATAAAGAACTACGGCTACCCCGTGTTGAGGGTTGGTTTTTTCAAAGGCAGCGATTTGCTCAAGTGGTACGCCGCCCCCTTCTTCGTATGGCTCGGCCCTTTGCGCCCACTCTTTGCGCGTTGGGAAAACCGTATTGCCGCACGCCGCGCGCTGGCCATTCGCGCGCAAGTTTTTGAGGCGGCACTCACCGACATGGGCGAGCACCGTACGCGCACCATCGGAGGGAAATACCAGCTCGTGGGCACACTGGGCGCTGGCGCCACGGCCGTCGTGCACGACGCCATCACGAGCGACACCGGGGAGCGCGTGGCTGTCAAAGAGCTGCGCGTGGCGAGCCGTGACGAC
The DNA here is from genome assembly GCA_043779025.1 of Myxococcales bacterium. Classification (GTDB taxonomy): domain Bacteria; phylum Myxococcota_A; class Polyangia; order Polyangiales; family Polyangiaceae; genus JAAFHJ01. The sequence continues at coordinate 1,354 of JAYWGI010000215.1, read as the reverse complement.
GGGGTGCTCGCTGACCGGTTGCGCCGTGAGGGCGACGCGCTGAGCCTCTCGGCGTCGCCGCACATTGTGAAGCTGCTTGGGCGAGGAGACACGCCTCAGGGCAAGCCTTACCTGGTGCTCGCGTACTTGGAGGGCGTCACGGTGCGCACGCGCGTGACGGACGGCGGGCCGCTTCGCCCCTCCGAGCTGCATCGGCTTGCGGAGGCTATGCTGTCGGCCGCGCGCGTGATGCATTCGGCCGGCGTGGTGCACCGCGACCTGAGCCCCAGCAATGTGGTGCTCTCGGGCGGCGCAGACATTCACGCCACGGTGGTGGACTTCGGCACGGCGCAAATTGAGTGGGAGGAAACCCACATCACGGAGCCCGGCGTCACCATCGGAACACCAGGTTTTTTGGCTCCAGAACTGGCGCACGGGGCCAAAGCCAGCGCGCTCACAGATCTCTATTCTGTAGGCGCAAGCTTGCACTATGCAGGCACTGGCGAGGCCCCCGTATTTGGCGCCTTCGATCGCCTTCGCCCGGCCGACGCCTGGGACGTGTTCTTCAAGGGCTTGCTCTGCACCGACCCGAGCAAGCGTTTCGCAAGCGCGGCGGAAGCGCTCGCAGCCTTGCCGGCGGCGCCGAAGGCCCCCCAGCCTCCCTCAGCTCCGGACGACGGGCAAACGCTTGTCGCCGAGTAGCTCGTTCGTGCTGCCCCTGCGGTAGCCGCCCAAGTCCATGGTCACATACGCAAAGCCCGCGGCTTTGCCCCACGCGACGATGTCGGCCGCGTGCTCCAAGCCTCGCGCCATCTCGCGCGCGCCCAGCTCAACGCGGGCCAAAGCTTGCTCGGTTTGCCCCTCCGTTGCGCCCGCGGAGGCCGTCGCGCCCTCGGTCATCGCGTGGTAGCGGACACGCAGCTCCGAAAACCCGCCGCGCCGAAGCGCTGCCTCAAAGCCTGCGATGCGCGACAAGCGCTCACGGGTCACACGCGTTCCGTAAGGCAAACGGCTAGCCAAACACGCCGATGCAGGCTTGTCCCACACCTGAACGCCCAGGTGCTCGGCGAGCGCACGCACATCGCTTTTGGTGAACCGGGCAGCCACAAGTGGGCTCAGCACGCCGGCGTTTTTGGCAGCCTCGAGGCCGGGCCGGTAGTCGCCCAAATCGTCCACGTTGGTGCCGTTCATGGTGGCTGCAAGCGCCCATTCATCCTGTTTGCGCGCGCTCACATCGTAGAGCTCGGACTTGCAATGAAAGCAGCGGTCGGGGCCGTTGGCTTGGTAGCCCTCTTTTTCGATCTCTGCAGACTGCACGAGTTCGTGGCGGGCGCCCATGGCGGCAGCCGTCTTTTGCGCCATCTCGAGTTCCATC
>JAYWGI010000214.1:0-6574 GCA_043779025.1 Myxococcales bacterium | reverse complement strand
CCCGCCATGCATCCGATTCTGTTTCACATTCCGCTTCCCCATATGCCCCTTCGACTTTGGTGGGCGCTTGCGCTCGTCGCGTTTGTCGCATTTGCATTCGGCTTGTCCGACCTGCGCCGTGGCGACAAGGCCTCGGCCGTATCCCCGATGCTCACCGCTCTGGGCGCCTGCGCGGTGGCCTGGGTCATGCGCGACAAGACCATCGAGTCGCCCAACTTGCCGATGTTCTCCTACGGCGTACTTTTGGGCCTTGCGCTGATTGCCGGTTGGTTCGTGTCGCTTCGCATCGCCGACAAAGGCGGTTTGCCCAAAGACACCGTCGCCACGGCGTACGTGATCGGCGCCATCAGTGCCATTTTGGCGGCCCGCTTTACGCACGTGGCGTTCCATTGGGAAGACTTCGATAGCTGGTCGGAGCCTGTGAAACACCTCACGGCGAGCGAAAAAGGAAAGAGTGCACTTTCCAACTTCTTGGCGCGCGTGCTCTCGCTGCGCTCGGGCGGCCTGTCGACCTACGGCGGCATGCTGGGCGCGCTAGGCGCGACGCTGCTGTTCCTCCGCAGCAACGCGCAAGACGTGCCTGCAGCGTTTAGGCGCTGGGCCGATGCGCTCGCTCCCGCCTTTGGCGTGGGCACGCTCTTTGTAGGTCTCGGCGCGTATTTGCATGGCGGCGACTTTGGCGTGCGTCTGTCGGACGGCGCGCCGGGCCTCTTGAAGAAGCTGGGCACCTTCTCGCGCTGGCCCGAAGGCGGCGACGCAGGTGCCGGCTCACCCGCGTGGCTTCGTCACCGCGAGCTCTACTCGGGCACGCCCCTTGGCGCAGACATGGTGCACAGCGACAAGGCCCTGCCCGTGCATCCCACGCAGATCTACGTGATGCTGGGGGGGCTTGTGCTCGCGGCCATCACCTGGATGTTGCTTCGTAAGCAAGACGGCAAGCCTAGACACAAGCCCGGCATCGTCGCAGCCGTTGGCGCCTATACCTATGCACTCTGCACCTTTATGGTCGAGACGGTGCGCGATCGCGTAGACAGCGGCAGCACCTACCTCTCGGGCGCCAAGCACTTGCTTGTTCCGTTCTGTTTGGCGCTGTTTGCGCTGGCCTTTGCCTACGGCATCGCGCTGACGATTCGAAGCGCGGGCGCACGCAAATACGTGCGTTATGCAGCTTTCGCGATCCCAGTACTGGCCTATGCCATCATGCGCCCCGCGACCTTTGCGGGAGAGGAAGAATACGGCCTCTCGGGCACGCAGCTGTTCTCCCTGTTGCTTGCAGCTGCTGCCAGCCGCCTTGCAGCCGACGCCTGGCGCAAGCCGGCCGAATCGCTCACCGCGCGTGTCGCAATGACGGACGACGAAGACGCCGAACTGGCGTAGTGCGGCTCGCGCGGCGCGGGCGAGACAATCGCCCGCCAATGATTTGCGCCGCCACGTCGTGTGTCGCACAATCGTGGCATGCACTGCACTACAGGTTCGCAAAAGGGTGCTCGAGCCTGGCGTACGATGTTTGCACTTTCGTTGTCGGGAGCCTTGGCTTGTACGGGCACCGTAGGCGGTTCCGGTGAGAGCGAAGGCGCGACCGCGGTGCAACCCACGACGCTTCAAGCTGGAGACGACATTCGTGCCGCGAGACTAGGGCACCTGCAGTGGGCGCGCACTGTCCAGAGCTTCTTTAAGCTGACAGACACCCCCAGCACGTCGCTACGCCCGGACCCGCCGCCCAAGGAGGGCTATACCACGGACGTCCACGCACGCTCCGTGGATAGAGCGCTGGTCGTGGACTACCGCACGGAAGCCGATCGCTTGGTGGAAGCGCTGCTCGCCGATTCGACCAACTACGTTCGCTTCACAGCAGAGGCTGGCGCAGGCGACTTTGCAACGATGCTGAAGCGCCTGGTAATAAGCGCCTGGCCACGCGCATTGCGACACCCTCTTAGCGATGCAGAGGTCGCCAAGTATGTGGCATTTGGCACGGGAGCCCCGGGGGTTGCGCAAGCCACAGACGATGCCGCGAAACTCCGCGCAGCCCTACTCCCGTTGCTAAGCTTCACGCTCCAATCCCCGCAATTTGTCTATCAGATCGCACTGGGCGACGAAGCAACCGCTGTGACTGAGGGGAGCACACACACGCGGCAGCTCACCCCTTTGGAATACCTAACACGCGTCTCGTATGCGCTGCGGAACGCGCCGCCAAATGCCGAAGAGTTCGCCAAAGCCAACACGCTCACAAGCGATGTGGCTCGTGCGGCTCTGGTAGACGCAATGCTCGCGGAGCCCGGCACCAACGACGCCATTCTGGAGTTTCATCGCGCGCTCTACTTGGTCGATGCCTCGCGCACGATGCCCAAAGACCCGGCTGCGTTTCCAGGAATGGACGGCCTAGGTGCCGATGCCGCGACCGAGGCGGAGATGTTCTTGAATGACGTGTTGGTGACCAACAACGGCGGACTCGACAAGCTGCTGCTGTCGCCGACCACCTTTGTGAACAAACGACTCGCGGGAGTCTACGGTTTGAACACGGATGGGCTCAGCGATACCGGTTTCGCGAAGCGCGAATTGCCGGCCGAGCGCGCGGGCATTTTGACGCGCGTGAGCTGGACCGGTCTCAAGGCGAATCAGGTCGAGCGCTCAAGCATCTTGCGGGGCGTGTATCTCACCAAGAACTTGCTTTGTACACCGATTGGCGTGAACCCGCCCCTCGCCGGCGCGGTGCTTCCCGCTCCCACGCCAGGCCTGGTGACGGATCGTGAACTCACAGACGACAAGACGCGCAGCCCCCAGTGCTCGGGCTGTCACCACACCACCATCAACCCTTTGGGGTTCGCCTTTGGCAACTTCAATGCGATCGGAAAGTTTGTGACACTAGACCATGACAAGCCCGTGCTGGCTTCGGGCAAGGTCGCGATGGATGGCACGCTCACTGATTTTGGTGACGCCGTTGCGTTCCTCAAGGCGGCATCACGCGCGCGGCAAACCCACGCCTGCTACGTGGGCAACCTTAGCTCTTTCTTTTTAGGGCGCACGCTCACCGAGCGCGACCGCAAATCACTTGCAGCGACTGCAGCAAAATCACTCACAGACTCCACGCCAACGCGTCAACTACTCAAGGACATCGTGCTCGGGGCCGCGTTCCGATCCGTCGTGCAGGAGGATGTAAAATGATTCGAAGCGGACGACGTGCATTCCTTGCCGGCGCAGGCGGCTTGCTGGTGGCTTTGCCTTGGCTTGAGGGCCTCTCGCCAAAATCCGCACGTGCAGACGGAGTAGACGAGCGCTTCTTTATCTTTATGCGCCAGTGGTACGGCGTGCAGCAAAAGTCGCGCTTCTTGGGCGGCTACGCGGACGAGCCCGAGGGGTTCTGGCCCGACGCCGACACGCGCTACAATGGCGGCGGGACCAAAATCACCAAGGCCTTGCTGGAGAAGGTCGACAGTACGGGCCGTACCCGTGCCTTGGGTGAGCTTTCAGGGTTTGCGGACTCTCTTCTGGCGGTACGCGGCGTGCGCCTGATGGACTTTCAGTCGGGCTTGCATCGTCCGCTGCTCGCGCAGGTGCTGAGCGGTTCGCGCTTCCAGCGCACACGCCCAAACTTCGATCCCAACGACGACAACAACGCGATGCCCTCACACGAGACGCTAGACAATCTGATCGCGCGCAGCTTGGGCGGCCCGGCGCCCGTCACGTTTGAGTGCCTCTACAGTGATTCCCAGACCTCATTTGCAAACGCCCCGACCTCAAACGGCATCCCTATTGCCAACCCAGCGATGCAGCAACCAAGTGCGGCCTACACCTTGTTGTTTCAGAAGGCATTGGCCGAGGGCCGCGCCAAGGAGGTGCGGCAGTACGCGAGTGATGCGGTCGTCAAAGAGCTCAAAGAGCTCCGGCTAGACCCGCGTCTGAGCGCGGCCGATCGCAAACGACTTGACGCTCACTTTGATGCACTCAATGCCGTTGAGGCCACACTGCGACGCACGCCCACACTGAACGCAGCGCAGCAGCAATTGCTGAGCGATGCAGACATGGCAAAGACCTCAAACCCGGCGCTGAAACGCTGGCAGTACAGCACCAACTTCAACGAATACAGTGAGACCGTCGCGGACGCTTTCGTGCAGATTGCGGCCTTAGCTGTCTCGTGTGGTGCGCTTCGCTCCGCAAACTTGGTGATGCCCGCCGGCAATTTCGATCACTCGAGCATCTTCACGCCCGGCTCCGCGGACTTCAAAAACGGCTACCGTTCCCACTCGCACGATATCTCACATCGCAGTTTGGGCGGCCAAGACGGCGACGCGAAAGAAGAGGCCTTGGCCGCGCAACACAACATCGACAAATGGCACGCGCGTCAATTCGGCAAGTTGCTCACCTCGCTGCGTGACTTGGGCATTTTGGATAAGGGCATCTGCATGTGGTCCAACGAGATCTCCACTGGGGGCCATACGGCCTTCGACATGCCCTACGTGATCGCCGGCAATGCAGGCGGCAAGCTCAAAACGGGCCTGTACCTTGACATGCAATCCTCGGCCACGGAACCCGCTGACATTGCGAGCGATGCGGCCAACTACGCCGCCATCATGGCCAAGCAACTCCCGTGTTCAAAGCTCTTAAATACAGTGGGTGCCGCGCTGGGCGTGAAGAGCGCCGACAACTCACCGCTCGCGGATTTTGGCGGCCTGCAGCGCGGCACCGAGGACAAGGTACGTGGCAACATTGGCTCCTTGCTCGGCTGAGTCTAAGGTAATTTGCAGCTAGAGGCCGAATGACCTTTCCTGACCCGCGCACCGCGCCAACGACCTTTTGGACAAAATCAGGGACAATTCCGGAACCCGTGCTACGAATGCTGGTCATGAACCAGAACGACACACACGCCGCCCCAAGCGCAAAGCGTTCTTCCTCGTGGCGCGCCAGCTTGGCGCCCGTCGCCGCCGTATTTTTCGGAAAAAAGTCCGACAAGGACGACGACGACGACACCAACTTTCCACGCGGCCCAGGCGCATTGGTCACGGGCATGTTCCCGATGTTTTCGCTGTCGGGCGTCGGCCTCTCTGCCAGTGCCTGAGCGCAACGTTCCGCTGCCCACACGCCGCGCGACCACGCGGCTCGCCCATGAGGTGTCCCAATGGCTGAAGCCGGGGCACCTCGTGTTGCTTTGTGGAGAGCTGGGGGCTGGCAAAACCTTCTTTGTGCGTGCGCTACTGCGCGCGCTGGGGCTCACAGGCGAACGCGTGCAGAGCCCCACCTTTGGCCTGGTGCACGAGTACGCATTTTCGGGCCTGCGTGTGATGCACGCCGACTTGTACAGACTTCGTGAAGGCACGCCGGAGGCTCAAGCAGCCGCTGTGCGAAGCTTGGGCCTTGCGGATGCGGCGCGCGAAGGCGCGGTGTTGCTCGTGGAATGGGGCGAAGGCTTGGAGGCCGCGCTGGGGCAAGCCGATCTGTGCGTGCACTTTACACGTGATATGCATGCGCCTCGGAGCGCCCAACTACGCGGCGCGTTGGTCGACGAGTGAGGCACCCACACGCAGCTACGTTGCTCCTTGCAATGCTATGCGTGCCAAGCGCATGTAAGCTGCGCGAGGCGCCGCAAGCGCACGAGGATGCAAGCCCGGATGCAGGCATCTTGCCCACCCACTTCTATGGCCATGTCGAAGGCAGCACGCTGGGCACGGCCATTGTTTACTTGGGCCCCGAGGGCAAGGAGCTGGGCTCCAAACTCGTAGATCCGGATGGGCGCTTTGAAGGCGAAGCCCCACTCGAAGCCATCCACTGGTTCGCGCGAAACCGCGACGGTACCCAAGGCGCTGCAGTGCGCCTGCCTCCAGGCACGGGCATTTCGCTGCGGCTCTATGCGCATGCTCCGCCCGCGCTCTCCGTCACCACCACGGACGCGAAAACGGGCGCGCGCATCGCAGCGCGCGTCATCGTTCGAGGCCAGGCAAGTACGTTGGATCCGAGCTTTGGCGGCCACTCGGCAGCGCCCGGTGCAGGACCTTTGTGGGATGTCGACGGCCGCGCCGATCTGCCGCTCGCGCCTGGGAAATACCGCATCACAGCGATTCGCGGCTACGAGTGGGACCTGACTACAGCCGACGTGGAAATAGGCACGCAAGCTACGGCGCCGGTCGTGCTCGCCTTGCGTCGTGCGTTCGAGACACCGGGCTTTGTGGCGTGCGACTTTCATGTGCATAGCGCACGCAGTTTCGATTCGGTCGTGTCGGCCCCTGCCCGCGCGCTGTCGCTTGCAGCCGCCGGGATTGAGTTCGCAGTCCCCAGCGAGCACGACACGCCAGGCGCCTACCCCGCCCGCGCAGATTTGGCGTGGACTCCGGGCATGGAGCTGACACCCGACGAGCCAAGTTTTGGCCATGTAGGCGCCTTCCCATGGCGCAACGTTTCGGTGCCAATCACTAAGCACACGACACCAAGTGCATTCCACACCGAGACACGCGCCCTTGCGCCGCAGGCCCTGCTCGTTGTGCATCATCCTCGGTTTGATAGGCAATTGGGCTACTTCAATGAAGTGCCGGGCGTGCTCAAGGACTTTCCCTTCGACGGTGTAGAGCTTATCAACGGCTACGCA
>JAYWGI010000213.1:0-2455 GCA_043779025.1 Myxococcales bacterium | reverse complement strand
TCGCCGCCCAAATCGCGCCCACGCTGCATGTGCATGCCTCCACGCAAATGACATGCACAGATGCCGCAAGCGTGCAGTTTGCACGTTCTCTGGGGATTATTCGCGTGGTGCTCGCCCGCGAGCTCAGTGCCAAAGACATCGCGCGCATCTATGCGGAAACGGGCGCAGAACTCGAAGTGTTCGTGCACGGCGCACTGTGCGTGGCCTATTCGGGCCAGTGCCTCACCAGCGAAGCCATCGGGGGCCGCAGCGCCAACCGCGGCGCGTGCGCGCAAGCGTGTCGCCTGCCCTACGAGTTGGTGGTCGACGGCAAGACCCAGGACTTAGGAGACAAGGCCTACTTGCTCTCGCCCCAAGATTTGCACGGCGTGGACCAAGTGCCGGCCCTTGCAGCCGCGGGTGTGCGCAGCTTCAAGATCGAAGGCCGCATGAAAGGGCCCGCCTACGTGGCTGCCACCGTCAGCTTGTACCGCGCTGCGGTGAAAGCGCTCGCGCTCGATGCGCCTGGCCTCACGCCATCACCCGCAAAAGCCGATCTGGCCGAACGCGTCGCGCAAGCTTTTGCCCGCAACGCGGGGCCCGGATTCTTGGAGGGCGTCAACCACCAAGTCTTGGTCGACGGACGCCACTGCGACCACGTGGGTGTCCCAGCAGGAACGGTCGTGAAGGTACACGACGAAGGCCGCAAACAGTGGGTGCAATTTGCACCCATGTGCAGCGTGGAGCGAGGCGATGGGCTACTGATTGAAGGCGTGCGTGAAAACAAGGGCGAGGTGGGCGGCCGCGTGTGGGACGTCCAGTTTGTGGCACCAGGCAAGGCAGACATTGTTGTGTGGCTAGGGCCAGACGTTGTTTTCGAAAGTGATTTTACAGGCAGAAGCATCTTTCGCACCAGCTCGCCGCGGGTCGAGAAGGAGACGCTGGCGTCACTCCCGCGGGCGCGCCGCGTCTCGCTCGCAATGCATGTGCGCGGCGCGTTGGGCGAGTACTTGGTCGTCGAGGCGTTGACGCATGATGGCCGGCGTGCCATCGCGAGCTCAAGCATGGTGCTCCAAGCCGCGTCCAGTCGCGGCTTGGACGACGCACTGCTCACCGAGAAACTCGGCCAGCTGGGCGATAGCCACTTCGAGCTCAGCTCTTTGCACTCCGAACTCGCGCCCGGCGCTTTTGTTCCGCCCGGTGAGCTCAAGCAATTGCGACGCGCCCTCACCGCATCGCTCGACGCGCAACTCCTCGCAGAGGGGGCCCGTGCGCATGCCACCGATGACGTTGCACTCGCATCAGCAAAATGGAGCAGCACCCTCGTGTCTGCCGCATTCAACCAGACCGCGCCGCAACTGGCCGTGCTGTGCCGCAACGTCGCACAAGCCCAAGCCGCATTTGAAGCAGGTGCAGATCGCATCTACCTCGACTTCCTTGAGCTCACGGGCACAGGCGTCGCACTACGTACCCTTCGCGAGAAGGGAGCAAAATCGATTGGGGTATGCCCTCCCCGCGTACGAAAGCCCGGCGAGCAGAAGATCGACAACTACCTCGGTGGACTCGCGGCCGAAGTCGAGCTTGTGCGAACGCTCGGGCGCCTGCATGAGCTGCAAAGCACGCGCTCCCCGACCACGCGCGTGGGCGACTTTTCGCTCAACGTCACCAACCGCATGAGCGCAACCGAAGTGCTCGCGCGCGGCTGCACACGCTTCACGCCCTCGTTCGACCTAAACGAGGACCAACTGCTGGCCTTGCTCGACGCCAACACAGCGCCCTACGCCGAGGTGGTGCTGCACCATCCAATGCCGTTGTTCTACATGGAGCATTGCGTCTACGCCAAGTGGCTCTCAGACGGTGCAGATTACACCAATTGCGGGCGCCCCTGCGACACGCACCGCATTGCGCTTCGCGATCGGGCCGGGTTCGAGTTGCCAGTGATTGCAGACGTAGGTTGCCGCAACACGGTGTTCCATGCGCGTCCCCAAAGCGGCGCCTACTTTGTGCCTACGCTGCTTACGCGCGGCGTGAGGCACTTCCGCATCGAGTTGGTGCGTGAGTCGGCGGCCCAGGTGGCCGAGCTTGTGCAGGGGTACAAGGCGCTTTTGGCAGGGGCAGTGCAACCAACAGCGCTGGTGGCGCAGCTTCGTGCGGAGGAAGGCTACGGCGTGGTGCGTGGGTCTTTGCGGGTGCTGCAGTAGGGCCGGCTCGGGCCTCGTGCAGGGCCCCCACCACCGCCAAACACGCTCGGGAGAGCAGGGGGCGCCTAGACGGCGCAACCGACACGGGCGTGAGGCACGCTCCTCCAGCGCGGGACCGGCGCCGATGAGGCCGGGGCTCCCTCATCCGGCGTGCGCGCAAACTCGGCCTCCGGAGGCGCGAATTCCGATAGGAAGGCCGGAGGCAAGCCGGCCTTCCTCGGAACTTCGCCGGTGACCCGTGCGTTTTGAGTCGGCCTCAGACACACGCGCCCGCC
>JAYWGI010000212.1:0-6650 GCA_043779025.1 Myxococcales bacterium | reverse complement strand
GGCCCGCCCTTGCTCAAAATCGAGCCCAGACTTCGGCCTAGGCCGCTGGTTTTCGTGACCAAGGATGCGTCAGCACCCGAGCCGGCACCAGCAGCCACAAACGAACTAGACCGCCGCTACTAGGCGCACGCTCTAAGATGTCCAACGCGTGAGCACCACCGTGACATTGTCAGGGCCGCCGTTGGCATTGGCTTTGTCGATCAGCTGCGTTGCAGCGTCCTTGAGGGTGGGGGCGCCAACCGTGATTGCAAGGATGTCCTCGTCGGTCACGGGACCCGATAGGCCGTCGGAGCAAAGCACGTACGTGTCTCCCTCTTTGGGCTGCTCAAAGCGCGTATCGACTTTCACGACGTCCTTCATGCCAAGCGCGCGCACGATGACATTCTTGTGCGGGAACGCGGCGATCTCTTCCGGCGTGAGGCGCTTCATCTTGATGTAGTCGTTGAGCAACGAGTGATCTTCTGTCATCTGCTCGATCCGGCCCTCGCGTACGCGGTACACACGTGAGTCTCCCACGTGTGCGATGTAAACACCTTCTTGCACGGCAAACACCGTCACGAGCGTGGTGCCCATGCCCTTTTGTTTCGCGTCTTTTTGGGCTCCTTCGAAGATCCGCAAGTTGGCGAGCTTGATGGCCGTAATGAGACGATTCTCCTCGTAGCCGCGCGACTTATCCATTTTATAGGGCCACGTGCGATCCGGGTCTTTGGCCGTGGCTTCGAAAAACTCACGTATGGAGTCCACGGCCATCTTGCTGGCGACCTCGCCTGACGCATGTCCGCCCATACCATCAGCAACGATGTACAGACCTGCTTCTTCCACGATGGAGAAGTTGTCCTCGTTGTGCTGGCGTTTCCTGCCGACGTTGGTTTCGCCGGCGACCTCGATGTGGAAAGTCACGTCCCGAAGGGTGACATCACTCGGCCTACGGGTCAACGTATCAGCATCTCTGGAGCAAGCGCCAAATCCTGCCCCAACACCAGCGCAGTACCGAGCGCGGCTGCGGCCACAGTTTCGGTTCGGAGGATGTACGGCCCCAGCGTGCAATAGGTGCATCCTACACGGTCGAGAATGGCCAAGTCTTCGGCTGCGAGGCCGCCCTCCGGTCCCACAACCAGCAAGATCGGCAGGGGGCTCAAGAGCGCGCCGCGCAGCACCTCGCCAAACGGGGCGCCGCCGCCCTCATACAGCACCAACACGCGCGCGCCTTGGTGTTCAGACATCGCGTCGCGGAGCGTGGATGGCCCCATCAGGCGCGGCACATCACTACGGCCGCATTGCGAGGCAGCCGACTCTGCGATGGCCGTCCACCGCGCGCGGCGGGCATCACGTTTGTCGTTCGAGATGCGAACCACGCTGCGCTGCATCTCGGCAAAGTGGACGCAGCTGGCGCCAAGCTCCGTAGCATCTTGTAGAATGCACTCGTTTTTGTCACCCTTGGAAAGGCCTTGCAGCAGTCGAATATCTCGCGTTGCTTTGACTCCTTGAGTTGCAGCAGCGATGTTCGCCGTTGCGGGCTCTATGGCGCAAAGTGTGGCTGCCGCTTCCATGGCGTTCTTAGGGTCGAACACCACGAACGACTGACCCGGCTGCATGCGAAGTACACGAATGAGCTTATGGGAGATGGGGGCTGGGAGAGGCGTGCTGTGGCCACACGCGAGCAGCGATTCGAACCCCGGAAATGCAACACGAGGGATCGAGCTCATGGTGCCGAAATCAGCCTGGCTGCCGAAGGACCACCGAGATCCACTCGCCCTTCTCGGGCGTCTCGATGAGCTGCATCCCGGCATAGGCGGCAAGAATGGAATCGCGCTGAGGCACCAAAATGCCAGACAAGAACAGCAAGCCTCCAGCACTTACTGCGCCGCGAAGTGCAGGCGCCATGGGGATGAGCACGCCGGCTTCGATGTTGGCGAGCACAATCGGATACGTGCGTTTTACATCTTTTACGTCGGTGGTGTCGGCGTCGATCTGAGCCGACATGCCATTGAGTTCGGCGTTCTCGAGCACGACGCCAATCACGTCGGCATCGTTGTCGATGGCGCGCGCGCGCGCGGCACCGAGCGACAGCGCAACCAGAGACAAAATGCCGCTTCCTGTGCCTACGTCCAGCACCTCGGCGCCAGCCAATACGGCCGCGTGGCGCACCAAGCCCTGCGCCACGAGCGATGTGGTCTCGTGCAGCCCCGTCCCGAACGCACGTCCGGGCTCCAGCTCCAAAACGCGCTCTCCGGCTTGTGCTTCGTAAGCTTCCCATGGTGGCCGAATGACTAGCCCCGGAGCGATAGCAAAGGGCTTGAAGTGCTCCTTCCACGCGTCGCGCCAGGCGTCGCCAACGATGTGCTCGACGGCTGCATTGGCGCCGAACTCAAACTCCTTGAGCGCTACAACGGCGGCGTTTGCCTCTTCGTCGTCCGCAAAGTTGGCAACGAGTGTAACGAAGCCTTCGATGCGCCCTTTGAGCAAGGTGGTCGCGTCACGCTCTTCTACGCCTTGAGCCCCCGCATCGAACAGTTCGCTCGTGGCGAGCTCTGCATGCTCGGGGGCGACATCGAGCCAAACAAAAGGAAAACGAGGCTCCGTTCCGGGGGTGCTCATGGGGCTTCTCCAATGCCAATACGAATGCGAGTCGTGGGCGCAGGAGGCGCCTCCGACTTAAACACGCCGGCGAGTGCGAGGCCGCCCACAAGCAGCCCTGCACCCACCACGCCGCCCACTGCCCAGGGCACCCAGGACCCCGACTTAGTCTCCGGAACCGCGACACGAAAAGGCTGGGTTGCATCTCCGCACGACGCGAGCGCCAGGCCGCCCATGTCGTCGGCCTCGACATAGTACTCAAGCAATGGCGCCTTCACACCCGCAGGCAAAATGCTGAGCGCACTTTTGCCGCCATGGGCTACACCTTGCCACGCGACCACAAACTTTCCCTTGCCGCCGGTGCGCGCAAAAAGAGAGAGGCGCCGCGCCCGCGCGCCGGGATCACCGAGCGTGGCTTCTAATGCGTATCGCTCGCCGTTTTTCGCCACCCCTTCGCCCTTGCAGCTCAACTTCACATCGGCCATCGGCGGGGCTTCGGGGCGAATCACGCCAGGGCGGCCCTCGGCCTCCCACTTGGCGCGCACCTTGTCGAACACGACCCGAAACCGCGGAGATTCACTCGCCGGCATACGAAACTCGGGCGACAGGGCCAGAAGGGCGCGGAAGGCACTTTCGGACTCGTCGTCCTTGCGAAGCAAAATGTAGTTCTGCGCCATCAATTTGTAGAGTGCAATCTTCTCCGAGCTGGGCGATCCTGGGCGAACCAAGGCGGCCGAAAGCACCTGAATGGATTCCTCGTAGCGCTGGTCATCGTACATCTCGAGCGCGCGCGTGAGCAGGGAACTGCTCGACGGGCGGGCGGCTTCCGCGGCTTGGGCCGGTGTGGCCACAACGCCTAATGCAAGCATCACCGAAGCCAAGAACAGCGGACATAGTTTCTGAGCATTCACGGACGATAACTCCGAACCTGAACGTACACGCGTTTGGCCTTCTCATGGAGCAATTGTTGGGCTCGGCGCGCCGGAGGTGCAGGGCTCTCACCGTCATTCAGCACCAGGCCTGTGAGGGCCCCACCGTAGACGCAGCCCGTATCCAAGCCCGTGGCGTGTGCGTGCAGCTGCAGGCCCGCGGCCGCGTGGTGCCCAAAAATGATGTGAGGCTCTGCGGCGTAGCTCTTCGCCCAAAGCTCTGGAGGCTGCCCCGTCGTCCGAATGTTCATGAGCGTATGTGAGTTTTGAAAGGAAAAATCCGAGATCGAGGGCTCGACTCCGGCATGCAATACCCTCACGCCATGAGCGGGAAAATCACGCCAAAGCGGGGTTGCGTCTAACCAATCCCACTCCTCATTCGACAGCGCGCGGGCAACCTCCAGGTGCGTTGGGTGCATCTTGATCTCATCGGGTGTCTTGCGCCACCGCAGCAGACGTTCTTCATGGTTGCCTCGGACGACCACGGCGCCACGCGCGCGCGCGCTTCGGATGACGCCAATTGAGTCGGGGCCACGTGCGATCAAGTCGCCTACATGCGCAATGCAATCATCAGGCGCCGGAGCAAACTGTGCCACGAGCGCGTCGTATTCCTCGAGACAACCGTGAACATCTCCAATGAACAAGGTGCGAGGCATGGAGCTCAGCTCCTGGCGCGAGCACAGCCGGCCCGCGCCAAAAAAAGTTCTACACCGCGCATGCTGGCTTCGTCATCGAACACGCTCCCTGAGGCACGTGCTTGACGTGCCTGTTCGTAAAACCCACGAAGACGCTGCTGCGCTTGTGGGACGTGCTCCGAAAAGTAGGCGATTTGTGCGCCGTGGCGACTCACAAGCTGCGCCGGGTGTACATCCCAACCCTGGTAGAAACCAAGCGATATGCCTCTCAGCACGTCGGAGATATGCGCCTTCCACGCGCCGCGCACGGCCACGTGATTCGCGCGGTGTTGCTCGGCGCTCAGGGATTCGGCGCGGTGAAGCTCCACGGGCACCCTGTTCGTCACGCCGTCCACAGCATCTACCTGGCTCGCAGCGCACGCAAGGCGCATTGCAAGGCGGGCCGCGTCACAATAGGGGTGCGCAAGGACGGCTGCGGTATGGGGCACGCCCAACTCGGCGAGCAGATCGTACGCGCCCAAATGTAGCCCGCGCAAACGCGCCGCTGCGGCCCGCAGCCAGGTGTGCAGTGCTCCCGGAGCCATGGCATGGGGGTGTTCGACAAGAAGCTCCACACCGATACGCCCTTCCTTCCAACCCAACGCATGCTCGCGCTCGCTCAGCGCGTCGCAGAAGCGCGTGACTTCGCTCAGCGATGTCACTTTGGGGAGGGTCGCTACAAAATCGGTAGAACCGAAATCGGCATTCCGGAGAGAATCAGTGACTACCCGCAGCGTGCGCAGAAGGCGTTCGGGGTGTGACCAGCCTCGCGTGCGTAGCCCCACACGGAGCAGTGAATGTGAACCCCGAAGCAGCGCGGCGAGCTCGTCGCCTGCATTGTGCGCAGCGGCGTGTTCCTCCTCCTCGCTGCGCAGACCGAATCCATCCTCAAAGTCGATACGGTAGTCATCGACGGGGTGCTCCTCTAGCCGCTGCTCGAGCGCCGCGCGTTGGGGGAACGGCCCGTCGCCAAACACCTCGCGCATGGCCTCGTCATCGGCGAGATGTTTGCGGTATGCCCGCAGTGCGATCTGCCCCAACTTTCGTGGAGTATCTCGCGTGAAGAGGTGCGCGCCGCCGTAGACGGTATGCGTAAGCATGGGTTGGGTCACGTGCCGCCGTCGAGCTTCGGAGGCGCCAGAGACGCGGCTGCGCGAGCGATCATCTCTCCCGCTCCGGACATGCGGGGTGGAAACGCACTTGCTGCCGCAGGCGAATCGCGCAGGGCATTGTGAAGCGCAGGCAAGCTCTTACATTCCACCAGTAGTTCCGCGTAGGCCATGCGTACCTCGCGTTCGACGGCGTCCATCTTCGTGGCAGCAAGAGCCATCTGCTCGCCCAGTGCCGAACGTTGAGACTCAACGCTCACGCCCAACTCTGCAAGTTGCAAACGGATGCTTTGAATCTTGTCGTCCAAGTCGCCGAGCACCAGTTCCTCGGCGGCCGCGAGCTCCTCCGACTCGGCGTAACGCACCTGCGCCTCGCCAATTTGAGAAGCCAAATCGCTGGCCATGCGATGCAAATCGACGAGTCGTCGCACCGCATGGGCGCTCGACAGCTTGGTTGCCTCGAGGCGAATTGCCTCCGACAACGGCCCGTATTGGCCGCGCACGTTTTCGAGTTCGTGCCTCGATGCAATCATGGAGTCGTCGTGATGACGCTGTCGGTCGCGTGCCAGCGACGCCAAGCGGCCCAGCTCATCCATCTTGTCGCCCAGATCCTGTCGTCCGGCACGCATACGCGCGTCGGCTTCATCGCGCACGGCTTCGAGGCGCGCCGCCTCAACTCGTAGCCGCTCTCGGCCGTCCATATGCTCGCCCAACGTTTTGGCCTGGGCATGCGCCATGGCCGACGCTTCGGATTCGGGGTCGATGACCGTGCGCAGCACCATCTGCATGATGGCATCCGGTTCCGTCCACGGGTCGCGCATCATGCGATCGCCGGGGCGTTTGGAGTCGTTCTTGCCGGCTTGCACCTCTGCGGGCGACTCGCCAAGTACCTCGATGCAAAGCCGGGTGAGTAGGGCCTCCACAAGATGCGCATCTGCCGGCCTGTCCTTAGGCAGCTTGCAAAGCATTTGCATGATGAGCGCGGTAAGTTCGGCTGGAGCGTCGGGCGCTCGCGGTGCAAGATCGGGGGCGGCTTCTGTCAGGTGCTTGACGAAGAGCTCCGCGGGGCTCGTTCCGACAAATGGCGCTTCGCCGGCAAGCATCTCGTAGAAGGTGATCCCTAGCGCATAGATGTCATCGCCGATGCCCTCACCTGTGCCGCGAATTCGCTCCGGTGACATGTATGCCGGCGTTCCGAACAACTCGCCCTTGGTCGTGAGGCGCGTGTCTTTGGGCGAACGTGCAATACCGAAATCGAGTATTTTTACTCGTAAAGGAGCGGCTTCGATGTGCTCAAGGAAGATGTTCTCGGGCTTGATATCCCGGTGCACGATGCCGAAGTCGTGTGCGCGTGCGAGGCC
>JAYWGI010000211.1:0-2461 GCA_043779025.1 Myxococcales bacterium | reverse complement strand
TGGCCGGCATGGCCGAATCCCTCAGGCACTTTCACCGAAGGCGGCGACGCGGTAACGCCCACGGCCTTAGCCTCTCGCTCCGTCAGTTCGATGACGATGCTGCGGCAGTTGTGCACCACGTATCCATTGGCGACGTAGCTTTCATGTTCGTCAACTCCGATGTTGAACACCTCGGCAGATGTGCTTTTTACCTGGCGCACAGCTACAACGCTGTCCGTAAAGGCGCTATGCAATCGCCCATGGCACGAGTCACCCACGAGCAAGCTTTGCGCACAATCCACGGAGCAAGCCTTGGCGCTTATTTGCGAGGCATGTATGAGGTCAATCGCATGAGCTTCCGTGAAATCATGAAGCTGACGTGTTGCAGCAATGCCACGATTTCCAGCTTGCTCGTTGAGCACGGAATCCATATTCGACGTGGTGGCGAGGCTATCGCTACGCAGTGGGAGGGCGCAGACAGTAGGCGCCGAGAGCAAAGCCGTCGCGGTCGGGCGATCATGCTCGACAACGCCGAGCGAGGCATCCACTGGGCCAAAGGGCAAACCAAGGACACCCACCCCGGTGTGAAGCGAACTTCCGAGAAAGTACTCACTAGTGGCCGACTGGCCCGGCCCGAGGTCACCGCGCGCGCCGTGAAGACTCGTGTCCGACAACACCTGTCCGACCCCAAGACACACACAAACTCGGTGGTGAAGCCCACCCGAGTGGAGAGAATGCTGATTGAGTGGTTCGAGCGTCGAAGCTACATTTGCGAGTTCCAGAAGCCCTTCGTCGTGGGCAGCGGTTTGATTTTTTGTGACATCTACGTTGCGAAACTGAAGCTGGCCGTTGAGGTTTCCGGCGCTATGCAGCGCGTGCCAATCGACCGCATCAGAGACCTCATGGTGCAGGGGCACCGCGTTTTGGCGATTGCCAACACTGTCGTCGAGCTCGGGAGATGGCAGAACATAGAAGACGCGGTCACCCGAATTGAGCGCGGAGAGTTCCACCCATCCACGTGGGGTGAGTGCTGGGTGACCACCGGTGCCAAGAATTTTTCCGCCGCTCGTAAGCTCGACTTCGCAGAGCCACTCGGGGCTAGGGTTGCAGTGCAGCTCAACAACTTTGCGCCATCGACCGGTGTGCGTGAGCACCTCTTGACCGATGGCCAGCTTCTCAATGGCAACGCCGCCTTGCCTTGACGTCACAATGGTGCCTGCCGGAAAGCAATTGAAGTGCAGTGGCGCCGTATGCGTGGACCACCAAGGGTGCGAAGCAGGGAGCACAGTGCCATCGCACGCTGCACACACCTCGGTCGTGCGGTCGTCACCGACAGCATCGAACTTCAGGTACGTCACCGGCACCGTAGGTTTGCCGCCCCTGGGCTGCGTGTACACCTTGTACCCCTGAGTGCGCCCATCGGTGAGCGCGCCAAAGACGAAGGTCTTGGCAATAGCCGCCGTACGTGTGGCTTCCTTCGTGGCCGTTCCAAGCCAGGCGCCGCGAACGGTTGCGGGCAAGTCGGTCATCAGAGTTGCGAGCGGCACGCCGGCCTTCTCCGCATCCTCAAGGGCTTTGAACACGCTGGCAACCAGTGCCATCAAGGCGGCGGGCGCGATGACAGCCGCGCGTTTGCGCGTTTGCTCTGAGACATCGAGACGCTCTTGCGGCGTCAAAGTCTTGCCGAGCTGCTCTTCGTAGAACGCAACGGCGTCATCAACGCGCTGCGGAGTGGGCGCTGTGTTGGCCATCAGCCTGCAAGCCCCCGCTGCGAGTAGAGTCCAGCCAGGTGTGCGAGCTCGCCCGCCTTCGAAAGTTCGGCCGTGAGCGAGCTGGCGTCAGTGCTTCGGTACAAGGCCAGCACGCGCGCTTTTGCGTCGTTGTAGTCCTTGGCGCCATCGAGCTCGCGAAGCACCATGTCGACGTCAGGCTTCAGCACCTTTGCAAGGTTCGCGCGTGTTGCCGATACAATCTTGTCGCTGTAGTCGATAGCGTCCAGCGCGGCGGCACGACGTGCGTGCAATGGCGCGATGGTCGCGGGCCCAACGTCAGCAGGCACAGGCGACGTAGAACCGGGCGTGGCCTCTGCAGCAACCGGTGTGCCTTCAAGCACCACGGGCTGCTCGTTTGCGTCGACCACGGGGGCCGCCATCGGAACGCCCATGTCGGCGCCCGCAGGAGCAGGTGGCTTGGTAGGCTCATTGCCACCCTCGCGTGCATCCAGTCCGAGCGTGGCGCGCACCTCGTTGACTGTGGGGATCCCGTACTCCAGGTGGTACGCGAACAGCGGCGCCGTGTTCTTCGCCTTGGTCGGAAGCAGCGGAATACCAATGCTTTTCGCAAACGCTTCGACGTCGAGCGCGACGCCCGCATCCACAAGCGCTTTGACGCTTTGGCCGGCGGACAGCATGAGCCGAGCGCGCGCTTCCGCTTCGCTGGACCCTTCAAGGTGCACGGTGATTTCGGGCGCAAGGTCTGCGTC
>JAYWGI010000210.1:0-6674 GCA_043779025.1 Myxococcales bacterium | reverse complement strand
TGGGTGCGCTTCGACCCAACACCCACGGCGCCAGGTTCTGCCAGCGCTCCGCGGCAGCCCTCCGCGGCACGCGAGTTCTACGAGGCGAGCTCTGCCATATGGCAACGCTACTTTGTGAGCTACGATTTGCGCCGCCAGCAGGACCTGGTCGACCGCGCCTCGCAGAGCCTGGGCTCCGCCGCAGGCTCCTCCTCCGCAAGCGGAATGCTCGCCACGCTACGCACACTCTCGACCAAAAAAGTACTCGCCGGCGTCGCGGTTTTGGTGCTGCTCGTCGGCCTCGCGCGTCGACGAGGGGGGGCACCAACGCAGCGCAAGCAAAGCCGCGCGGCGGCGCGCGTAGCCGCCCAAGGCGGCGCTCTCGAGAGAGCGCTCACGTGCCAAGGCTTCGCGCGCACAAGCGAGGAAACCATCGCCCAGTTCGCGCGGCGCGTGGCCCACACGCACGCCGCCGCGGATGCCCTCACACTCTACGCCCACAGCTACGAAGAGCTGCGTTACGGCGACGCCGAACTCAGCCCCGCACGCAGCGCAGCTCTGGCGCAATGGCTACGCCAGATCCGCACGGCGCCCTAGATTTTCAGTTCATGGCCACAGCCCGCACCATGAGGCCATCGCCCGACGCGGAACTCACCGTGTCGACCTCGATGCCGCTACCCTCGGGCAAGCGCCCCTCGAGAAATGCGCTCGCGATGGCGTCCTCCACATGCCTGCGTACTGCACGCTTTAGCGGGCGCGCGCCATAGATAGGGTCGAAGCCCTCGCGCGCCAAAAAGTCGCGCGCGCCGTCGCTGAGCCGCAGGTGCAGGTTGCGCGCCGCCAGGCGCTCCGCCAAGTGCGCCACTTGAACATCCACAATCTTCCGGAGCGCACCCATGTCTAAGCGGTGAAAGTTCACCACCTCATCCAAACGGTTCAAGAACTCGGGCCGGAATGCGTCCTTGAGCTCCTCGTCCACGGCCTCACGCGCGAGCTTGGCCTTGGTGGGCGCGTCGATGTCGTCACGCGATTCGATGGCCTGAATCCGTGCGCTGCCAATGTTGCTCGTGAGCAAGATCAGGGTGTTCTTGAAATCCACCGTGCGACCTTGGCTGTCCGTAAGGCGACCATCGTCAAGCACTTGCAAAAGCGCATTCCACACGTCGGGGTGCGCCTTCTCAATCTCATCGAAGAGCACCACCGAGTAGGGGCGACGCCGTACGGCTTCCGTGAGCTGACCGCCCTCTTCATGGCCCACGTAGCCCGGGGGCGCGCCCACGAGCCGCGACACACTGTGCTTCTCCATGTACTCGCTCATGTCTAAGCGAATGAGCGCGCGCTCATCGTCGAACAGGAAGTTCGCAAGCCCGCGCGCAAGCTCCGTCTTGCCCACGCCTGTGGGTCCAAGGAACAAGAAGCTGCCCATGGGCCTAGACGCATCGCCAAGCCCGGCGCGCGCACGGCGCACGGCAAGCGACACCGCGTGAATGGCTTCGGGCTGACCGATTACCCGCGCGCCCAGCTGCGCCTCCATCGCGAGCAGCTTCTCGGTCTCGGCCTGCAGCATCTTCGTCACCGGCACGCCCGTCCACTTGGCAACCACGCCCGCGACATCCTGCTCGGTCACCTCTTCGCGCAAATAGCTCTGCACACTCTGCGCCTTGGCGAGCTCCGCGCGCCCGGCTTCGATGCTCTTCTCGCGTTCCGGAATGGTCCCGTACTTAAGCTCCGCGGCCCGCGCCAAGTCGCCTTTGCGCGCAGCCTCCTCAGCCTCTTGGCGCAGCGCCTCGAGCTGTGTCTGCCCTTCGCGAATCGTGCCCAGCAACTGACGCTCCTTGTCCCATTGCGCGCGCATGCCTCCACGCTGTTCCTCGAGCTCCGCAAGCTCACGCGACAAGGCCTCCAAACGTGCACGCGATGCCGCATCTTTCTCCTTCGCGAGCGCCGCCTGCTCAATGCGCAGGTTGGTGCACTTGCGCTCCACAGCGTCGATCTCCGCGGGCACACTGCCTGATTCCATCTTGATTTTGGCCGCCGCCTCATCGATGAGGTCAATCGCCTTGTCAGGTAAAAAGCGGTCCGTAATGTATCTGTCCGAAAGCGTGGCCGCTGCCACAATGGCCGCGTCCTGAATGCGAATGCCGTGGTGCACTTCGTAGCGCTCCTTGAGCCCGCGCAAGATGGCGACGGTGTCCTCCACGCTAGGCGGCGCCACGTACACAGGCTGAAACCTGCGCTCCAGCGCCGCGTCCTTCTCAATGCGCTTTCGGTACTCGTCAAGCGTCGTGGCACCAATGCAGCGCAGCTCGCCGCGTGCAAGCGCGGGCTTCAGCAAGTTCGCAGCGTCCATCGAGCCCTCGGCCGCGCCGGCGCCGACGAGCGTGTGCACCTCGTCGATAAACAGGATCACTTCGCCGTTTGCGGCCTCCACCTCCTTGAGCACGGCCTTCAGCCGGTCTTCGAACTCTCCGCGATACTTGGACCCTGCAACCAACGCGCCTAAGTCCAAGGACACCAAGCGCTTGTCCTTCAAGCTCTCAGGCACATCGCCACGCACGATGCGCTGCGCAATGCCCTCGACGATGGCCGTCTTGCCTACGCCCGGCTCGCCAATGAGCACGGGGTTGTTCTTGGTGCGGCGCGAGAGCACCTGCATGACGCGACGCACTTCTTCATCGCGCCCGATCACCGGATCCGACTTTCCGCGCGCCGCGGCGTCCGTCAGGTCGCGGCAGTACTTGGCAAGCGCTTGGAACTTCGCCTCCGGGTCGCGGTCTGTCACCTTGTGTGCGCCGCGCACCGACGACAGCGCCTCTCGCAGCGCCGACTCGCTCACGCCCGCGGCCTTAAATGCATCACGGGTGGTCGCGTCAGCCTTGGCCAGCGACAACAGCAAGTGCTCCACCGATAGAAACGAATCGCCCAGCTCCGACACTTCGGTCTCGGCGCCGCGCAGCAACTCGGCCACCCGACGCGAGACGGCGGGCTCGCCACCGCCCTGCACCACGGGGTAGCCCGAAAGCTTGGACTCTACATGCTTCTCGATCTGCGCGATGTCAGCGCCCGCTTTTTGAAGGGTAGGGCGGGTAAGCCCGTCACTCTGGGCGAGCATCACCGAGAGCAAATGCTCGGGGTAAACCTCAGGGTTCTTTTGCTTCGCAGCGAGCGCAACGCCGCCTTGAATGGCTTCAATCGCTTTGGTGGTCATTTGGTCTGGACGCATGGGAGGGTTCTCTTCCTGTGGACGTGGCGCAGCGGGTGCGCCCATTCCGTACAGGCACTCCTTCTTGCTACCCTTGGCGGCCGACACCGAGTCTGGCATCCGCGCATCACCACCGTAGACATGCATTCCGCAGACGCAAGGGGCGTAGCCCTTTCGCCAGAGGCGTCGCCCAAAAGACGCGCAAGAAACACCAAAGAATTCTGTTCTCTCGCTGGATCTGAGTCAAACTACAGTCAGGATGTCTGCACCAACCTTTTTTCCCACCCGAGTAACCACCACCCGCATCGCCTCCGCCGCCGTCGCACTCTCCGTGCTGGCGGTGGCAACGCTGGGAGCCGCCTGCGGCTCGGAAGACGACCCCAACAAGTTCACGGGCCTGCGCGATGGCTCAACCATCGGCAAGGACGATAGCGGCATCAACTTTAACCTGGGCGGCGACAGCAACACTCCGCCAAGCGACGGAGGCAACGGCTGCAACACGGCCTTTAAGCCCGCCGCACCACCGCCACTGCACTTGGTTATCTTGCTCGACTATTCCGGCAGCATGATCACTGCGAGCAACAATGTCACCAGCAGTACGGGGGCTTCGATCACGCGCTTTGACGCCGTGAAGCAAGCATGGATCGAGTACGCAAAACTACCTCAGGCCAACCCTGTAAGCGCAACACTCGTGCCCTTTGGCTTGAGCTCGAAAACAGCGACGGACGACGTGTGCAGCGAGGCGTCCTACGTGCCGTTCCTGCTCGACACCAGCATGCCCAACGAGGCCGCCGTCACAGCTGCCATCGCAAGCAAAACACCTCAGGGATCCAACGAGACCCCGACGGCTGGCGGCGTGTTCAGCGGTCTCAAAGCGGCGCGCGCGCTCAAGCTCCAGTTCCCCAAAGACGACGTCGCCATCGTTCTCTCCACCGACGGCGCCCCCTCGATGTGCGGCACGCTCAACGTGCCCGCCATGGGCGACGGCACGCCAGGTGCCGATGGCAACATCTCCCACGTGAACGCCGCCAAAGTGGCCGAAATCGCTGCGCTGGGCGAAGGCTTCAAGACATACGTCGTAGGCGTCGGCACGCAGTGGGCCACAACCCTCAACGAGCTCGCCGCGGCGGGTGGCACCGTATCCGCGACCAACATCACCAGCACCTCGGCGAATGCTATCGCTCAGCAGCTCAAGGACAAACTCACGTCGGTGAGCCGCGAGTTTCAATGCAAGCTGCCCCTCACCGCCGATGCGCTGGCAAACCTTGCAGACACCAATGTGCTCTACGAAGAGTCCGCGGCCGCCGCGGAGATCACTCTGGTCTACGCCCAAGGCTGCCCCGCAAGTGAGACTCGCGCAGCCTACCAGTACGATAACGCAACGAACCCAACGAGCGTGATCCTCTGCGCGACCCAATGCAACGCGTTCACCTCTGCGCCAGACGCTGAAGTCACTCTCGCAGTAGGCTGCACGCCGCGCGTTCAGTAAACGAAGAGCCAAAGGTAAACAGCAAAGAGGCCGGGAGCGTTGCTCTCGGCCTCTTTGCTGTTCGATGAAGAAGCGTGCAACCTACACCAGAACCTCGTCCACCAGTCTTTTGCAAACCTCAGGGTCGCCAAAGGTGGGGAGCGCTGCGGCATCGATGCCCATGGCGCGCGCAAGCGTCAGGTACAACTCGCCATGCGAATACTTGCCAAGCTTCGGGCCGTACCTGTTCTCTGCGGTAAGGTCCAAGTGCAGTCCAGTTTTGATCTTGTCACCCAAACCGCCGAGCAAGAACATTGGCATTCCCTTTGGCACGCCGTCTGGTACACCCGCTTGCGCAGGGGTTGGCACGCCTCCCGCATAGGCTGGGTCGGTATTCGAATAGCCCCACCGTTGGCCAGGGATCACATCGTGCAATCCCGTCATAATATCGCTTACATGCACAATGCAGGTATTGTCGAGCATCATCCGTCCGTCGAGGTCAGGCGTCTTGCTGAGCTTGTCCACAAAGGCCGCAAGCTTCTTCATGCGCCAAACATGCAAGTCACGCAACGCACGGGTGGGTGCTATCTCGGTGTAATGCGCATGGCTGTAGCGATGAAAGTCTGCACCCCCCCAAACGTTCTGGTCGAGCCCGTAGCTATCGTAGTCCAGTACGCCCCGGTCGCGAGGCGTTGCGCCATAGCCCGCAAACGAGACGGTCATCACATTCGTGAGCTGACAAGAAAGCGCAGTTGCCGACAGAGAGAATAAATCATCATACGGGCCTTGGCCTAAACCGAGGATTGTTCCACCCGTAACGGGGTCCGAAAACCGCGCCGCAGGGCGGCTCGGGGGCGCGCACGCATCCTGCAGCTTGAGGCGTCGCTCCATGTCACGCAGCCCGTCCATGTGCTCGTCAAGCAAGAGCTTGTCGGAAGGGGAGAGACGCGTCGACAAATGCTCATAGCCGGGCAGCGCTGCGCTCACCGCCGACAAGCGCGACAGCCGCGCTTTTTCCTTCTCGGGGCCATTTCCCTGAAAATCCTTGAACAAAAGATCATAATATTGAGCCGGGTCGTAGTACCGCGTAGGCACACTGCCGTCCTCCGCTTTGACTTCCGTATTGTGGTGAGGCGAAGGGTCACCGATCCATAACGATCGAAAGCGCGAGTCTTTTCCGACGCGCTTCGCAATGACCTGATCAATGCTTGGGCCTCGAGACAAGTGATACGTTGTTTTCTCGTCCCAAGGATACACGATGTCATACGGCGCAGATGTGAGCATGTGGGCCGCCCCGCTGCTGTGCTCACCGTTGGCGCCTTGCTGCTTGTAGAGGCTCGCATAGTTGATACCGGTGAGCACAGTCAGCTTGTCTTTGAACGGGGCGAGTGGCGCCATAATCTCGTTGAGATCAAAGGTCTTGCCCCCGTTTGACGTGTTCTTAGGTGTCCAATACTGGTGCAGCGAGCCGAGCATCCCGGCCCAAAAAATGATGCGCCGGGGCCGGCCATCGCCCGCCATGGCCACGGGTACATTGAGCACGTTCCAGCCCGAGTCGCCGCGCCAGGACGCCAGGAACGGCAACGCCAAAGACGCGCCACCTAGGCCTCTCAACAAACTCCTTCGTGCAATCTTTGCGGTCATGGAAACTCCTTCGACAGACATCTTAAGTGAGCGGTGACGGCGGGGGCGTTCAAGGCTTCGCCAAGGCGCGAAAGTTGGGACTGGTCACAAGCGTGAGCATGGCGGCGCGCGCATCCGTGCCGAGCTGTTCGCTCACCTTCGCCACAATCGGCGCGTCGGAATCGGCGGGAGAACGACCGAGTGCGTAGCGCACGAGGTACGAGGCCACACAAGCCCGCACCGTCGACGAGTTTCCAAGCGCCTTGAAATACGCAGATTCATCGGCGTAGGTGCCATCGGCGTCCTTGCCGAACTTGAGCACGGTATCAACCCGAACGGGCTTGCCCGATTCCTGAAGCCTCAGCTTGCCGTAGCCATCGAAGCGCTCGAACGGAACGCCCG
>JAYWGI010000209.1:0-6680 GCA_043779025.1 Myxococcales bacterium | reverse complement strand
GACCATACCCTCTAATGCCGTGACAGGCTGGAACCCTGCGTGCAGGGGGGGTGCGGGCGCGGATCTCGCGGGCAACCTGCCCTGGTCGATGCTGGCGTACTCGCCGGATGGAGCCATCCGGTTTGGTGTGATGACGACTGCTGTGCGCGCAACGATTGCAACGGTTCCGCCCGTGCCAAGCTCGGACGGCAACGTGGACGCGTTGGTGGCGGGTGTACCGACGCGGGCGCCCATGACTCTCCCGTCCGCTCCACCAAAGCCTTGGTACGCAGTCGCAGCCATCGCGGATCTCGACGGGGATGTTAGCGACGCGACCCGATACACCACCATCTACACCACCTCACTCAACACCCAAATCTGGGTCGATCGCGAAGGCGAGTAGCCCTTCATTCAGCACACGGGAGAACAACTCAAATGAAACCATCCATGAAACGCAATGCGGGCTTTACGCTCATCGAACTCATGATCGTCGTCGCGATCATCGGCATCCTCTCGATGCTCGCCATGACGGGTTACAAGGGCTACATGGCCAGCGCGAAGAGCGGCGAAGCAAAGTCATCGCTTGGTAGCGTCGGCAAGCTTGCGCTTGCATCCTACGAAAAGGAGTCGGGTGGCAACACGACGATCATCGCCGCCGGCGGCCTTGGAAGCACGAGCTCGAAGACCTTCTGCACGCCTGGCGTCCCCAACGCCATCGTCCCGGCGCTGATCCCGAAGGGCGCGAAGTACCAATCTACGAACGCAGATTGGGCGGCCAGTGCAGGGTTCACATGCTTGGGCTTCTCGATGACGGGCGGCCAGTATTACTCGTACGGCTACCGAGCCACTGCCGCTGTGGCCGCTGGCGCGGCGCAGACCTTTACGACATGGGCATGCGGCGACCTGAACTCGAACGGCGCGGTGACGGCCTGTGCGCCTGCAACGGTAGGCGCCGCAGCGGCGAGCGACGTGGCGGCGACGGACCTCGTCTCATACTTCGCACTCAACGGCGGCACCAATACCGTCACCGGCCCAACCCTTGCTCCGAGCATGATTGAGTCTTTCCCCACGGAATGAAGCATCGCGCCCACTGGCGCTTCCAAGAGCCATCCTTCCGAGGCTGGCTCTTCTTCATTTTGTGCGTTTATGGCACACTCCGGCCATGGAGCGTCGCAAGCCGGGATTTCACTGGGGCTCTGTGGAGCTTGCCGCAGCCTTTGCGGTGGCGGGCAGCGTGCTCGCAGTGGTCGCGTCCGCCTTCGTAAAGAACCTGCATGTTGCACGCTATGCGGAGGCGGTGAACGGCCTCCGAGCCATTGGCGAGGGCTCGGCTGCCTATGCAGAGGCCCATGCAGGCGCCTTCCCGGCATCGGCGCCACTCACGCCCGCCACACCACCACACGGCGATGAGGCCGATAGCCCCGAGCTGTGGCAGCACACCACGTGGCGCGCGCTTGGGTTTCAGCCTGTGCCCGACGGCGAAGCACATCACTTTGCCTTCGGCTACGACAACCTCGGCACCAAGTTCTTGGGCCATGCGCACCAAGACCGAAACCACGACGGTGTCTCAAGCAGCTTTGAGCAAGGGGGTCTCTGGACGGGCGTGGGCGTTGTGCTCGACGCCCACGTTGCAAGCGAACGGGAGCTGGAATGAGCCAGACGCTCCCTTTGCTGCGGCGCTATGCGGCTCTGAGCGCATGCGTGATCGCTGTGGTACTGTGCCGTCAGCCCCTTGCCGACCGAGCGCACACGGCGGCACGTAAGGATCGGTTGGTTCGCGATGTACTCCCGTCACCCGAAGCACTTTCTGCCCTGTCGCTAGGGCACAAGTCCGCGTTGGCCGACGTGCTTTGGGCAGGACTCATTGTGGACTTTGGTGAAGCCGCAGGCATGAGACTGAGCCATGACCCGCGCCCTCGCATTGCGGCGATTCAGGAGCTAGACCCAGGATTCAAACCTCTCTACGAGTTTATGGATACCTTCTTGGTACTTGGCAGTGTACGCGCCGAGAAGCTTGAATTCGTGCAGAGCGCACGCGATTTTTTTGAACGAGGAATCCAACAGAGGCCCTATGACGCACACATCTGGCTGCACTATGGGCAGTTCATGGCTTACGCAGCGCCGGGTGTGTTCGTGGACGACGTGCCGCGCGTGACGCAATGGAAGACCGAAGGCGCGCACGCCATCCAACATGCCGTAGAGCTGGGGGCCGACGCCAAACACAGCTTTGGCGCGGCCGGCATCTTGCGGTTCTTTGGTCAGGAATCTGCAGCCCTGGCGTCGCTCGAACGCCAGCTCGCCATTGTGGACGACCCCGACCAGCGCGCGCAATTGGAGCAAGCGGTGGAGCGCGCACGTGGAGCCGTCTCGGTCGCCCAAAGCGATGCGCTCGCGGCCGACTACATCCCTGCCCTACACGAGCATCTCCGGCGCTTGGGGTGGATCAAAGGTGTAGACCGCGCCATGGCGTGGGGGCCCTTCCCAAGCGCGGCCAAATGCGAAGGAGACCTCGGTCTACGCGCGCCCGAGTGCGCGACCACTTGGGCGGATCGCCTAGCGCGTTGGCGCGCCGAATAGGGAGAGCGGCCTTGGTTCCGGCTCCGTGCCGACGCTCACGCCATCGGGGTATCGCTCAAATGCAAAACGGCCCGAAACGAAGTTCGGGCCACCTTGTTTTGTCCCTAACTTCTAGCGGGGCGGACGGGACTCGAACCCGCGACCTCCGACGTGACAGGCCGGCGTTCTAACCAACTGAACTACCGCCCCAGCGTGTAGATTCTGAAAGGAAGACTACTTGTGGCAACGCAATGCGACAAGCAAAAAGTGCGACTGCGGCTCACAATTTCTCGCACACTTGCTCGGCCACGGTGCCCGCTTGTCGAATGCAGTCTGGAATCCCTGTTCCGTCGTAGCCATTGCCCAACACGTGCATCCCCGGGGCCATTCTCGCCAGCTGCGCCCGCAAGGCGCGCACGCGATCCAAGTGCCCAAAGGGAGCGCCTGGCGTACCGCGCACGAAGCGATTCACACGAACGAGCTCGGGCAGGCCTTGCACGCCAACGTAGTGCGCAAACTCCCGCGTCGCGGCCTCAACCAGGTCCGAATCTGGCCGCTCCAGCCAATGCTGCCCCATGGGCCCGCCAAAAAACAATCGAACCAACGCCTTGCCGGAGGGCGCTCGCCCCGCCCACTTGGAGGACACCCATGTGCAGGCGGTCACCGCGCGGTTCTCACTCTTCGGCACGACGAACCCCAGTCCATTGAGTGCGCGGCCGAGCTGCGCCTCGTCGTAGGCCAGAAATACCGTGGCCGCAGATGCATAGCGGAACAAGGAAAAGTCCGCGTGTTGCGCGGCGCTCCCGAGCAATCGCTCTGGCACATGCGAGGGCCCAGCAAACGCGACCTGAGCGGCTTGAACCCGTTGGCCGTCGCCCACAGTCAACCTCATGGCTCCGGTCGACCCTTCCTGGAAGGTCAGAGCCTGCACTTGGGTCTGGAGCCGGAGCTCTACCCCGTCCGCGTGCAGCTTCACCCGAAGTCCTTCAATAAGTGCGCCTACGCCACCACGCAATGTGGTGAACGCACTCGGTGGCGACGCCCCCCCCGCGCGCACGAGCGCCTCCGCTTTGCGTGCACGCATCGCCAAGATAAGTGAGCCATATGTCGCCTCCGACTCCAGCAAACTTGGAAAACAAGTCTGCATCGACAGCTCGTTCGGTTCGCCGGAAAAGATTCCCCCGAGCAGCGGCCCAGCAAGCCGCTCGCACACTTCCGCTCCGAGTCTACGCGTCAGAAAGTTCTCTACCGTCTCGTCTTCAACGCTGCGACGCGGCGGAACGAAAAGCTCAAGGGCCATGCGCATTTTGCCTGCCCAGCTAAAGAGCGGCGTGCGCACAATGGGCGCCGCGGCCGTGGGTATGCCCAGCACCAAGCCCTCGGGCATGGGATGCAATTTGCCCTGGTGCGACACATAGACGTTGCGCGTGTCGGACCGGGTTCCGATGAGCTCGGTTCCTAAGCCCAACTCGTGCGCAAGTGCCGAAGCTTGAGGCTTCTGGGCCACCCACGAATCTGGCCCCGCATCGATGAGGTATCCCTCCGGGGTGCGCTCGGTGCGCAGGTTTCCCCCAAGGCGGGGGGACGCCTCAAGAACCAACACGCGCGCACTTGGACGCGCTGTGATCACGCGGTAGGCCAATGTCAGCCCGGAGATCCCGGCACCCACGACCACCAGGTCGTAGGTGCCGGATGCCCCCACGGCGCTCAAGTGCGGGCGTCTCGGAGCTGGGATGCAAGCAGCGTCACCAGATCGCTGTGCGCGTTCAAGGACTCCATGCGTACATACTGCATGCCTGCATCTTCGACCCATTTTCGAGCTTCGATGTCCAAGTCAAAGAGCACCTCGACGTGATCAGCCAAAAAGCCGATCGGCGCGAAAACCATACGCTTCGCCCCCTGAGCTTTGGCGGTCTCAATAGCAGCCTTGAGATCGGGTCCGATCCACACCATCGGCCTCCCACCAGGCCCGGCGCTTGCGCCCTGGCTCTGGTAGTAGAGCCCCCAACGCTCACCAAGATTCGCCGACGCGGCAATGCGCTGAGCGGCATGTTGCACCAGCTCCGGATACTTGTCACCGGCGTCCACAACCATCTGCGGCAAGCTGTGGGCGCTCAGCACCACATAGTCGTCTGCACTTGGTTTTAGTGCCGCGATGCGCTTGCCAAAGGCATCCACAAGCGCCGGTGAACCGCCCCAATTTGGCACTTCGCGTACGGACATTCCCAAGGGCTCAGCCATCTCGCGAACATGTGCATGATACACATGGGCGGAGAACTGGGCGAGTGCCGCAGTAAGCACCTCGGTCACTCCTTGCGCGCGCAGCTCGGTCAAAACATCTTTCACATAAGGGTGCCACAGCCGGGATGCGAACCGCGCTGGCAAGTCGAGCTCCGCCCCCACCTTGGCGGCAAGATCCGTGCAGATTGCAGTGAGAGGCGAGCTGCCCCCAATGGCCTCATAGCGATGCTGCATCTCGCTCACCAAGCTGTCTGGCGTAGGAGCACCGCGGCGAATATTTTTCAGAAACCCCGGGATGTCAGCAAGCTCGGCAATGGTGCCGTGCCCCGTAAGAAGGACAGCGGTGCTCATACGTTGTGCCTGTAGTTGTGGACGAAGTCGACCACGGCTTTGACAGTGTCCACCGGCGTCTCAGGCAGAATACCGTGCCCGAGATTAAAGATATGTCCTGGGCGTCCAGCAGCCGCTGCAAGCACGCGACGCGCGTGCTCACAAGCAAGCTCCGACCCTGCAAAAAGCACGGTAGGGTCCATATTGCCCTGAATGGCGCGATCGTGACCCACGCGCGCCCAGCCCTCCGCGAAGGGCGTGCGCCAATCGAGGCCAAGCACGGTGCCGCCAGCTTCGCGTTGCAACTCGAGCAAGGTGCTCGTGCCCGTACCAAAGTGGATCACGGGAACGCCCAAGGTCTCTATGTCTGAAAGGATATGCTTCACATGCGGTTGCACATAGGTAGCGTAGTCAGCGGGTGAGAGCTGCCCGACCCACGAGTCAAACAGCTGCACCGCCTGGGCGCCCGCGGCGACCTGCGCTCTGAGGTAGCGACGTACCACTTCGCTGAGCTTGCTCATGAGCAGATTCCAAGCTTCAGGCTGCGTGTACATCATCTTTTTGGTGAGCACGAAGTGGGCCGACTTCCCCCCCTCAATGAGGTAGCTCGCGAGCGTGAACGGCGCGCCCGCGAAGCCGATGAGCGGCACCTTCACCTCTTTGCGAATCTGCTTCAGCGACTGCATGATGTACCCAAGGCCTTCGGTCTCGGGGTCAATCAAACGCAACGCCTCAACATCCGCCATGCTGCGCACCGGCTTGTGCACAACAGGTCCCTCTCCGGCCTCGAACGAGAACGGCGCGCCCATGGGCTCCAGCGGCAACAAAATGTCGGCAAACAGGATAGCGGCGTCCATTCCCAGCTTGAGAGGCTGCAACGTGACTTCAGTCGCCAGATCCGGATTCTTGCAAATCTCCAAGATAGTGTATTTTGCACGCAGTGCGCGATACTCGGGCATGTAGCGCCCGGCCTGACGCATCATCCATACCGGCGTATGGTCAGTTTTCTCACGGCGGCATGCGCGCAAAAATGTATCGTTCATGGACGTAGGGTTACCACAGTCCTTTTGCTGTGGGTCAGGGCTCATCGATGGAAATCATCGGCGAGTCACGATGGGTTCGCAACTCGCCGATGCGCGCCGCCTCAAAGGGTCGGATCCATGGCAGAAGGTCTAGCGCGCGGCTTTGACGCAGCCATCCAAGCAGAATCGTGCAAGCCCTTCACCCTGCGCGCGCGCATTGTAGAGCACGCCGTCTCGGGGCTTAAAACGCTCGCCCGCTGCCAAAGTCAGTCCGGGGAACCCAAAAGCCGCCCCCCAGGCTTCGTTGGAATCCTGCGTGAGCTTGACCTGGTTGAAGCGCAGAAATGGGATGCCCCACGTGCCCGTAGCGATCCGCGAGCGCCCTGTGGCGGCTGCACGACTGTCGGACACAATGACTTCCACTCGAAACTTTCCGTCGGCCATGAGCGCCACTGTATCGTGGTGATAGACGACACCGGTTGGTGTGGTGATGGCACTCACGCCCTCGTAGACCCCAACCGCCTCGCTTTTGGATAGCAAAGCGTCGCTTTG